>DASTBJ010000217.1:0-5554 GCA_035712125.1 Terriglobia bacterium | reverse complement strand
AATGGAGTAACGTTGATATCGCCCTTCGGTTCCGCCTTTTTTCTCTTCTTGTTCATTTCGGTTCCCCTACCGATTAATCTGCTCGTCGACCTTTTCCGTGAGCAGGCCGATCTGGTCTACGCCAGCGGCTCTCAGGTTATCGACGACCTGAACGACGTCGCCATACTTCGCGCGGAAATCGCCCTTCACGAAGATGGTCTTGTCCATGCGGTTGGTGAGCAGGTCCGAAACCTTCGCCGTGAGGTCGTCAATATTGACGCGATCCTGGTTGAGGTAGAACTTACCGTCTCGCGCCACCGCGACAAGGACGGAGTCTTCCTTGTCGGCTTCAGTCATGTCATGGGGGTTATGCGTTTTCGCAAGCTCAACATTAACGCCCTTCTGCAACATTGGTGTTACGACCATGAAGATGATGAGCAGAACAAGCATAACGTCCGCCATCGGCGTGACGTTGATTTCAGCGGTAACTTCTCCTCGGTTACCGCTACCTCCCATTCCCATAGCGTTTACCTCTTATGGCCCTTCTGCTTGATGAAGTAATCGATCAACTCAGAAGAGGAATTCGACATTTCGATCGAGAAAGCCTCGACCTTGTTCGTGAAAATATTGAACGCCCAGACTGCGGGCACCGCAACGAACAGTCCGAATGCCGTTGTGACAAGGGCCTCGGAGATACCGCCGGCGACAGCGGACAGACCGGCCGCCTTCGCCGAGGACATTTCCTGGAATGCGTTGATGATTCCGACGGTGGTACCGAACAGACCCACAAAAGGAGCCGTTGCACCAATTGTTGCAAGGCCGGAGAGGCCGCGCTTCAATTCGGCGTTGACGATCGCTTCTGCGCGTTCGCAGGCGCGGCGGGACGATTCTATTTGTTCTCCCGCCAATTCATTGGACATGCCGTGCGCTCTGAATTCCTGCAACCCGGCCTCGACGACCTTTGCCAGATGGCTTCGCTTGTTCTGCTCGGCAACGCTGATAGCCTCTTCAACTTTTCCTTCCTTCAGACATCCGGCAACTGCAGGCGCGAATTCACGCGATTGCTTCCGGGCGGAACTGAAAGACAGTGCACGATCGATCATGACTCCGATGGACCATGCAGACATCACTCCCAGAATGATAACGACAGCTCTGGCCAGCCAACCCATTTGCTTCCACATCGAAACGACGTCGAAGCCAACTTCCTGGAAGAGCATCAGTCCGAGAATATTTAGTTTCACAATCATACAATCCCACTCCTCTTTAAAGTTTTTCCTGCGCCTGCAGGGTTCGAATCCTAATTAATCCTGCATTCCACGACTAATTCATCGTGAAATTTACGGTGATTGTTGTAATAACTTCGATCGGTTGGCCGTTCAAGGTCTGGGGCTTGTAACGCCATTGCCTTACGGCGTCCATCGCGGCCTGGTTCAGCAGCGCATGTCCGCTGATCACGCGCAAATCCTGAATCGTGCCATCCTTACCAATTGTGGCGTTCAAGAGAACCACTCCCTGCACACGAGCCGATCTCGCCAGCGGCGGGTATTCCGGCTTTGGCTGGTGGATGAGGTTCGCCTGTGCGACATCGCCACCGATACGTTGCGGCGGTGGCGGTGGTGGCGGCGGTGGTGGCGGTGGCGGTGGTGGCGGGGGCGGAGCGGCACTTGGGGCATTCTTGTTCGCATCCGTCAGGATTCCTCCGAGGACGCCACCAAATGCACCGCCAGCGGTTCCGCCGGCGATGCCACCGACGACACCCCCGACAACACCACCCGTGCTTTGCTCTTCAACAATACGGGTGATCTGTTTCGGGATCTCCGTTGGCGCCACGATCGCACCAGGATCAACCTGGACGGGCTTAACTGTCACAGGGCGAGCCTGAACAGCCGCGCTCGGTGGAGGCGGCGGTGGTGGAGGCGGTGGTGGAGGAGCCGTCAATGCAACCAGATACTTTGCGGCCTCCAGCTGTTCGGTAAAGATGAGTGGAACAATGATCAGCACCGCGAGCAACGCGACGTGAACGATCGTGGAAACGACCACCGTAGTGGCTTTTTTTCCTTTTCCACCTGCTTCGAGTATGGAATCTTCGAACATTCCAGTCCTCCTAAAAACCTACCTAGACATTCGAAACTGCTGCGTTCGCACGGTCCCGCAATTCAAAAATCAGCGAAGGCAGTTTAACCAGCTGTTAACAGGCGCCTAGTTGTGTCGTAACGGATCGAAGCTTATATCAACGCCCAGCCGGTACTGTCAACGCCCTTTCGCCGCAGCCAACCTTGGCTTCCGCGCGTTTGCATAAATCAATACCAACGGCGACGCCACGGCCACTGTCGAGTACGATCCAACGATGATTCCGATCACCATGGCGAATGCGAAATTATTAATGATCTCTCCACCAAACAGAAATAGAGCCATCACTGTAAGAAACGTCAAAATTGACGTGAGAATGGTCCGGCTGAATGTCTGATTGATGCTGTCGTTCAATATCGTCTCCAGATCATCCCGGCGACGCGTCTTCAAGTTCTCGCGAACCCGGTCGAATATCACGATAGTGTCATTAACCGAATACCCGACAAGGGTGAGCAGAGCCGCGATAACCGTAAGGTTAATCTCGTAGTTAAACAGCGAGAAAAACCCCAGCGTGACCAGCGCGTCATGGAAGACTGCAAAGACGGCCGCCGCCCCATATATCCACTCGAACCGCATCGCGATATAGACCAGAATGCCTGCCAGCGCAAACAATGTCGCGTAGACGGCCTGTCGCCGGAGATCGGCTCCGACTTTTGCCGAGACACTGTCCGAGCCGACAATCTCAAACTTCCCTGAAAAGGACGTGTTTAACGCCTTTGTAACCGTCTCGCGACCGATGGTTGCATCTTCATTCTCGACGGCTTGTTCCAGCTCGATCTGAAAGTCGCTGCCCGCACCTGCGGCCGACTGGATGGTTTGAATATTGGCGTCCGGTAGCAGTTCGCGGATCATCTCAATACGTACCGGTTCCTTAAATCTCACCACCACAACAGTTCCGCCCTTGAAGTCCGTCCCGTACTCAAAACCCCTCTTGAGCACCAGGGACGTCATCCCAACCAGCAACAAGGCCATTGAGATGGAAAAAAACAACTTCCGCTTACCGAGCCAGTCAACCTTCAAACCCTTAAATAGCTCAATCATGCTGTAGCTACCCTAGCTTAGACACCACGGTTTCGCCCTTGTTCCCAGAAGATGAGAAGGGGGCGGGTTAAATGCTTAGTGTCTCTGCGCGCTCCTTCCGGCTAAGAACAATTTCGAAGAGCGTTCTGGAGACAAAGACCGCCGTAAACATGTTTGAAATAAGGCCAATCACGAGGGTTACCGCGAAACCTTTGACTGCGCCGCTACCGAAGAGAAATAGAAAGGCCGCCGAGATGAGCGCGGCCAGATGGGTGTCCACCAACGTGACAAAGACGCGCGAGAAGCTCGTTGTGACTGAAGAAGCTGCGGTTTTGCCAGCCCGGAGTTCCTCACGGATTCGTTCAAAGATCAGCACGTTAGAGTCGATTCCCATACCGATTGTCAGAATGACGCCGGCTATACCCGGAAGTGTCAGGGTGGCGCCCAGCACAGCCATGAAGGCGAACAGCATGACCAGGTTGAGGATCATCGCGATCATCGCGTTGATTCCGGACGCTTTGTAGTAGAACAGCACAAAGCCGATAACCGAAACCAGCGCTACCACCGACGCGATAAGTCCGTTCCGTATCGAATCCGCCCCCAGACTCGCTCCAACTACGGCTTCCTGCAAGGTCGTCATGGATGCGGGCAGAGCACCGGATTTCAAAACGAGCGCGAGATCGCGCGCTTCTTCTGGACTGAACCCCGCTCCACCGCCTGTAATAATCCCGGTGTCTGTAATCCGGTCCTTCAGTTCTGGCGCGGAAACAACCTGACCGTCGAGGACAATTGCGAGAAGTCTGCCAACGTTGTTTCCAGTCAGCTGACCAAATTTCTGGGCGCCGGCAGCGTTCAAGTTGAAGCTGACGGCGGGACGTCCATTTGTGTCCCGTGAGACGCCCGCACTCTTCAGATCACGTCCCGTAACACCTGAGATCTTGTTGACCACCCAATACACCTTGCTCCCGCCGGCCTCAGCCTTGGAAGACTCAAGAATCTCGAGGTTTTCCGGTAGGAGGCCGCCAAACTGCTGCAGTGCGGCGTCTCGGGTGGGGTAGGAGTTAAAACCCTGGACCAGTTTCAGTTCGAGGAGCGCCGGCTTGCCTATGATGCGCTTAACGTATTCGGGATCGTCGATACCAGGGAACTGAACGATGATCTCGTGCTCACCAGGTCCTCCGCGTTTCTGAATCACCGGTTCGGCGACTCCCAGACTGTTGACGCGGTTTTCAATCGTGCGTAAGGCCTGATCGACCGCCTGCAACCGATATTCTTCTGCGGCGCGAGCTTTGATCTTCAGCGTATACGTGTTGGGCACCTCGCCCTGGCTGGAGATAATTTCGTAGTCCGCATAAGCGCCTTCGATCATGTTTCGAAACAGCGAATCCTTGGCAGGGTCGACGCCACGCGCTTCAAACGTATCGGACGCGGTCGGCGTAATCTGGCGCACGGTAATTCCATCCTTGTCCATCTGTGCGCGAAGCGCCTCGATAGTCTGGTTGGTCGTGGCCTTCAGTGCGTCGTCTACATTTACCTGTAGAACCAGCTGCGTACCGCCGCGAAGATCGAGGCCCAGACGGATGTTCTCTTTTAGTCCTTCCCGGCTGGGCGGCAAACCCGCGAATAGAATGATGGATACAATAGTTATCCCGATAACAATCAGGGATCGATTACGGATTCTTTTGTTCATGGATTGGTCTGTTCTGGATCGGGATGCTGAAGCGCGCTAACGGCGTTCCGAGATATCTCCACCTTGACGTTCTCAGCGATACGAAGCTGTATCCGATCCGGTTTAAGTCCCGCAATAGTACCGTAAATCCCGCTGTTGGTGATGACCTTATCCCCAACTTTGAGATTCTCAATCATGTCCTGCACCTTCTTCTGGGTTCGGCGAGTTGGCATGATGACGATGAAGTAGTAAATCGCGAATATGACAAGGAACGGAAGGGCAAGACTGAAGATACTGGGCTGCTCGGCCGTTTGCAGAAACAACGCGTTAATGTCTCCTTATTTGTTTATTCCGCACCTGGGCCAAGAGCTCATCGAAGCGGCGAAACTCGATAAACTGCCTTATTCGATCCATAGTGTCAAGGTAGAAGTAGAGGTTATGGATAGTATTCAAAACCGACGACAGAATCTCTCCGGCCATAAACAGATGCCGCAGGTAAGCCCTCGAGTAGTTTCGGCAAACCGGGCAGCGGCAGCCTTCGTCGACAGGCCGCGCGTCCTCCTTGTACTCGGCGTGCTTGATCACGATGTGGCCTTCCGCCGTAAACAACCAGCCGTTTCGCGCATGTCTGGTCGGCATCACACAATCAAACATGTCGACGCCTCGGGCAACGCACTCCACGAGATCGTCGGGCGTCCCGACACCCATCAAATATCGCGGTTTATCCTCCGGCAGATGCGGCTCCAGGCGGTCTAT
>DASTBJ010000216.1:0-6339 GCA_035712125.1 Terriglobia bacterium | reverse complement strand
TCAAATCGGAGCTGAGCGTATACCCCGTGCTGGACATTCCAAGAGGCACGAGGACATGTTCTCGCACCAGGCTGTCGTAATCCTTGCCTGCCCGACGACTCAACGCATGGCCGAGAAGTGCGACGCCGAGATTGGAATATTCAAACTTCGCGCCGATGGCGCGCGTGAGATGATAGCTCGAGAGGAAGGCATAGAGTTTGTCTTCCGGGTATGAAGCATAAGGATCATCCGGACCGTTGGTCGAATAGTCCGATGGCATGCGCGGCAGGCCGGAGTGATGCGTGGCCAGATCGTACAACGTGATCTGTTTGCCCCCTCGCTGAGGCACCCTGACGCCGGCCGGCAGATACTTCGCCACCGGATCCTTGAGGGCGACCTCGCCGCGTTCCACCATTTCCGCCAGAATCACAGACGTGAAGACTTTCGTAATGGAACCGATTTCGTAGAGCGTGTCCCCGCCGACAGGACGGGCATCCTGGACACCAAAGGTTCCGTAACTGACGATTCTCCTGCCACCCGAACCAATGACACCGACAACCATGCCAACGCTGTTTTCGTATTTGTCGATGCGATCGATCAGGATCTTGCGGATTTCAGCGTCCGATGGAGTCTGCGCGCCGACGCGAGCTGCGACGACAATCGCAAGAATCAGACTTCTCCATAAATTGGGGACAGTGAGCAATTTCTGCCTCCTTTCTACAAGCTTAACGCTCTACTCTGGCAGTCGCGACGCCGCGAGGTTCTGCGTGGCGCTGCGAAAGACCAGGCCGGTTGTCTTGCCGGCCTGATTTCGAACAAATTCGACTGCAGCGTTGAACGTCTTGAAGAAAAATTTAGTCTCCGATTCCGGATAAAGCTGCTGTTTCGGATCGCGAGGAGGCTTGGCGACGAGAAAACCGTTCTCGAGAGTGATGACGACATCAACGCCTGGAGCGAATTCGTAGATGCCCGTATGCCGTAGCAGCACTTCATCCGAAAGTTTCGCCTCCACTCGCTCCGGAAGCCGTTTCGCCCGCCCTGTCGCTCCGTCTTGATGCAGGATCACTGACGTTACAGCGCCACCGGGGTCCTGCTCAAACTCGAGCTCACCGTCGACGTCCGGCACAAAAAAGCGGTTCGGTGCTTCCGCGAGTAAATTCGACGGTGGCTGCGTGCCGAGACGAGCCGTCAGTTTACCGTCGGAGAAGGTGATGACCCAATTGGCGTCGGGACTCAATTCATAGATACCGGCGAACTTTCTCAAGGCGACGTCGGATAGGTTGATTTCGACTTTTTCGGACGGCAGCACGACTGTGTCCCCATGCATGAAACCACTCAGCCGCCTCGCCAGACCGTCAGCAGCGCCCTCGAGGTTGGCAAGCACGGCGAGCGTCATCTCGTCGTCGGGATAATACGCAAGCAGCGCGTTGAACCCCTCGATGCTGCCGCCGTGGCGGATGACCTTGTGCCCATTTTCGTTCGAGACTTCAACACCAAGCGCGAAATCGTCCTTGAATGGAGTCAGCATTTTTTCGAGAGAGTTCGCCTTCAGCAACCTTCCGCCGAACAGGCCCCGAGTCCACCGCAACAGGTCCTCGGTCGTCGAGTAGACCGCGCCACTGCCAATTGAAGACGGCATGCTGAGATATGCTCCATGGACCCACCCGTTCTCACTATCCGCATAGCCCGATGCCCGATTCGCGACGATGGGACCGTTGGACTCCACCCCCGAATCCTTCATGCCCAGGGGTGTGAGGATTCTTTCCTGAAGAAAGTCGCTGTAAGACTGCCCGCTGATTCGCTCAATCAGGTAAGCCAGCAGGATGAATCCGGAGTTGCTGTAGCGGAACTCGCTACCCGGCTCGAATTCCAGGGGCCTGTCGCGAAAGTGCCCAACCGTCTCCTCGGCAGGTCCCTCTGAGAATCTCCATGCCTCATCAGGGGGCGCCATTCCCGACGTGTGCGTCAACAGGTGAAAAATTGTGACCTTCTCCCAGGCACGCGGTGCTTCGGGCCAATGCACCCGTACCGGATCTTCAAGGTTGAGCTTTCCATCTTCCTCGAGAAGCAGAATCGCAGCGGCAGTGAACTGCTTGGTGATCGAGCCGAGTCGAAACTTGGTGGCTGTCGTGTTAGGCACGCCCCATTCGATGTTCGCGAGGCCATAGCTTTTGTTGAAGACGATGTCGTCACCCTTTGCAATCAATACTGAGCCGGAGAACTCCTTGTTCGCAACCCGGAAGCTCACGATTTCATCAATTCGCCTGGAGGTCTTGTCTTCCGGCGCTGCCTGGCACGCGGCAAGGACGGCAATCGCGATCGTAAGTGTCCACTGCAGTCGAATTTTCAAGACCGTCGTCTCCTGGATAGGTGCGCGTTCATGGCACGCAAAGTACTATTATTCCGCGTGCACCACCAACAAGTCTCGACCATCAAGCTCAAGGAATCACACTCAGCATGAACAACACGAAACTGCCGGCCCCACCCATGGCGGCCATGAAACCCTATGAGGTGAAAGCTCCGCACGGCGCCGTGCGTCAGGATGAGTATTACTGGCTGCGCGACGATACGAGGACGGCGGCGGAAATGCTGGACTACTTGAAAGCGGAGAATGCCTATGCAGACGCGGTGCTGGAGCCGCTCAAGCCGTTCGAGGAAAAGCTCTATCAAGAGTTCGTCGGACGCATCAAGCAGGACGATTCCACTGTTCCCTATCGTTACAAGGACTATTGGTATTACACGCGCTTCGAGGAAGGAAAGGAGCATCCCATCCATGCCCGGCGGAAGGGCAGCATGGACGCGCCCGAGCAGGTGATGCTTGATGTCAATCAACTCGGTGCGGCCCATAGCTTCTACGAAATAGGGAACTGGAGGATCAGCCCGGATCAGGAGACGCTGGCCTACACGGAGGACAGCGTGGGGCGGCGGCAATTCACGCTACGTATCAAGAGTCTGGCCACGGGAGAAACCTATCCTGACGCTATCCATGGGCTGTCTTCGAGCCTTGAATGGTCTGGCGACAACCGCACCGTGTTTTATGTCGAAAACGATCCGAAGACTCTTTTGACCAAACGCGTCAAGACGCACATCCTTGGAAGCGAGCCGTCCACTGACCGGTTGATCTATCAAGAGGCTGACGACACCTTCTACATTGGTCTCATGCACACACGCTCGGAGAAGTACGTCTGCATTATTCTCAGCAGCACTGTGTCCACCGAGTACCGCTGCACCGAACGTAATCGGCCCGGCGCTTTACACGTTCTTGTGCCACGCGAGCGTGATTTCGAATACAGCGCGGATCATATTGCCGATCGGTGGGTAATCCGTACGAACTGGAACGCTACGAACTTCAAGCTGATGACCGCACCCGAAGGTGTCTGGGCTGAGCGCTCGAAATGGACCGACCTCATACCGCACGATGAGAATGTGTTCATCGCCGGTGCCCAGCTTTTCGACGATTTCATGGCTGTCGCCGAGCGCTCGGAGGGCCTCACTCGGATTCGCATCGTTCCCATGCAGGGTGAAGCTCGCCACGTCAAAGCGGATGAGCCGGCGTACTCCATGCATCTCTCCACGAATGCCGAACCGGCCACGCCATGGTTACGTTATACATACACATCCTTAACGACGCCGGTTACAACGTTTGACCTCAATACTCAGACCGGTGAGCGAAGGCTGTTGAAGGAGCAGCCTGTCCTCGGAGGTTTCGACAAAAGCAATTACGTCACCGAGCGCCTGTGGGCGACGGCGCGAGACAGCGCCAGGATCCCTGTCTCGGTCGTCTACCGTAAAGGCTTTAAAAAGGATGGCACCGCCGCGCTTCTGCAGCGTGGTTACGGCTCGTACGGCATCAGCAGCGACCCCGGATTCGCCGGCAATGACATCAGCCTGGTGGATCGCGGTGTTGTTGTTGCCATTGCCCATATTCGAGGCGGGCAGGAAATGGGCAGGAAGTGGTATGACAACGGCAAGCTTCTTCAGAAGATGAATACGTTCACGGATTTCATCGACGTGACCGATTTCCTCGTATCAGAGGGCTATGCCGCTCGCGATCGGGTCGCCGCACTCGGTGGGAGCGCCGGCGGTCTGCTGATGGGCGCGATCACGAACATGGCCCCTGAAAAGTACCGGGTCATTGTTTCGCTGGTCCCGTTCCTGGATGTCGTCACCACCATGCTCGACGAAAGCATTCCGCTCACAACCAATGAGTTCGACGAGTGGGGGAACCCCGCTGATCCCAAGTATTACGACTATATGCTCGCCTATTCACCCTACGACCAGCTTGCGGCGAAGGCATATCCCTCGATGTTCGTTCGCACAGGCTTGTGGGACTCTCAGGTTCAGTACTGGGAGCCCGCGAAATATGTCGCGCGCCTGCGCGCCCGCCGCACTGACCCGAACTTGTTTCTGTTCCGCACGCAGATGGAAGCCGGCCATGGTGGCCCCTCCGGCCGCTTCCAGCGTCTTCATGAAACGGCAGAAAGCTATGCGTTTATGCTTAACCAGCTTGGTGTACCAGAGTAGCGCGTGCGCCGCCCCGCTGATTTTTAAGTCAGCTTTTTTCTTAGCGTCACGTTCATCGCTGTTCGCGTTCTGCGAGGACGCTCCGCAGCGCTGCGACTGATCAAACTTCAACGTGCCAGTGCATATCTGCGTTCGCCTGCCATCTCTTGGCCTTTCGCATCAACGATCCTGACGCAGCGGTTTCTTCGTCCGGCCGGCCGAAATTGGGGAACCCCGGCGCAAGCGGCGTTTTGCTCCACCCGACCGCGAGGCCCGAGGTTGGGTTATCCCAATCGATCAACGTTGGTGTCGAAGCAGTCTCAGTAGCGCTGACCGTTTCCCATTCGAGGGACCGGGTGCCGCTGGCGAGCGTTGGATACATGACGTCGACCGTGTCGGTATGCGCAAATCCCAGAATGTGGCCGAACTCATGGACGACCGCGGTCAGCAGATCCATCTGACCGGAGGCTTCACCCGTCCCACCAGGCTGAGAGAATTCGCTATCGTCAAACGGGGTGAAGTCGACGAACCATCCATAGCCCGCCGCAGTCGCGTCGATCACGATGGTGTTTCCGTTCACGGCCCACGCGAGTGTGAGGCCCGGCAGATCGGAAACGATTTGGAATTGCACTTGATCGAGGACTGCCACGAGGTCACTGGATCCCAGGGCTTCGAGCCAGAGTGTTCTCGCCGCCTCGGCGATGAACTCGAGCTGAGCCTCATCCAGCGTGCTCTCCGAAGTCAGACTCTCCGGCGCCGCTGACGCCATAAGAGCCGCAGGGATCGCGGGGTCATTCGTCTTCACGGTCATCGTGTCAACGCGGATAGTCCCGCCTTTGGCGAACACACCGAACCGGCCATCGATGGTTATCGCGTTGTAAGCGTAGCTCACAAGCGTTTGACCATCGAGGGTGACGCTGACCGTAGAGCCCCGCAACGTCAATCCAAGCGTGTAGTCGGTACCGGCAACCAACGTCTTGCTGACCGATGCATCGATAACCCAATTATTCCCGACGCGGTGGCCGATAAGGACCTTCTGCGTCTGAATATCGATCGCCGCCCACTTGTAGTCGGTTTCGCTGTATTGATCGAAGACGAAGCCGGCTCGTGCGGTCGTATTGAACTTCGCGTTGAGGTCGAGGATCGAACTCGCCGAAAGGTTCGTCACACCGCTGATATTGGCCAGGCCTATGACAGCCTCCATGCCGGACGGGGTTCCAACGTACCGGCCACCTGAACGCACGAAGCTGCCGCCACTACCAGCACCGTCAAACAGCGTGTTTGAGGCGTCGAAGAATTCGTCGGTCCTTGAAACGGTGGCGGCTGGAGGAACGATTTGCACCGCAATGGTGTCCATGGCGCCGCGCGAATTGTTCGATCCGAAGCCCACAAGACCCCAGTTCAGTCCATAGCTCCAACCATCGACGATCGTCGGCGCATAGGTAAAGCTGAATGAGGTGGTGTTATCGACAATCAGTGTTGCGGTAAGACCGTTGACCGAAAGCATCAGGTTGTACCAGGTGTCGGATTTCACGCCGCCCTGGAACGCTGCCTGGCTGTCGACGATCCAGCCGCTCGCATTACGATGGCCCATCACCAGTTTGTTTGTGGAAACATCGATGCCTGCAAACTTGAAGTTCGTCGCGCTCTGATAGTCGAAGATGATGTAGCTGTTGGCGTTCCATCCCGCCGTCGGCTTGATGGCCTTGACGGTGGCGAGAACTTCGAAGTAGGACGGCAGTGCGTCGCCAACCTGGTAAACCGCCACGGCATCGGAATGCAGAGATGTGGCCGCAACCTGCAATGCGCCGCCGGTCACCTGCCATGTGCCGCTGTCCGGGGCCAGTGCCTGCAGCG
>DASTBJ010000215.1:0-8169 GCA_035712125.1 Terriglobia bacterium | reverse complement strand
AGCGGAAGGGTTTCTCAACACCATGAAAGCGATAGCGGATACGGGCTTTCTGGTTGCGTTTGCCAATCGCAATGACCTCCATCATGAGTGGGCGCTGGGGCTGGCTGGACAGGTTTCCGAACCGCTAATCACATGTGACGCTGTGTTAGCAGAGGCTGCGTTTCACCTTCAGGACGTCGCACTCGTGTTGCAATTTGTGAAGCAGGGACTCGTGACACCGGTGTTTGATGTTCTCGAACACCTGCCCCGGCTAGTGCAAATTGCGGAGCGCTTCGCAGACCAAAAGCCCGACCTGGCAGACATCTGCATTATTCGGCTTAGCGAATTGTATCCTCGGCACCCGGTGCTCACCGTAGACAGCAAGGACTTTCGTATCTATCGCCGCCATCGACGGGAGACCATTCCCCTAATCGTCCCACCATCGACAAGTTGACAAAACGGAATACAAATCGAGCTGATGCCACGCGCTACCTGCGGATAGGGACACGGCGGACGCGTGCGCGCCACGCTATGGTAGTATCGCCAATTATGAATCCGACATACTTGCGCAAGCTCCGTTTTTTAACCCTCGCTGTTTTCCTGACTACGTGCAGCATTGTCGTCACAACCGCGGCACCTGTTCCGACGCAACTTACCGATGCGGAGTTCTGGCGATTGTCTACTACCCTCTCGGAGCCGGACGGTAACTTCAGGTCGGACAATTTGCTGTCCAACGAGCTGAACTTCCAATCCGTCATCCCGGAGCTTCTGTCCGTTGCACAGCCGGGACGTGTCTATATGGGTGTCGGACCCGAGCAAAACTTCACGTATATCGCCGCGCTGAAGCCCTCCATGGCTTTTATCATCGATATCCGGCACGGAAACCTCGATGTGCATCTCCTTTACAAGGCTCTGTTCGAAATGTCCGCAAACCGCATCGAATTCGTTTCCAAGCTGTTTTCTCTGAAGCAGCCTGAGGGACTGAGCCCGACGACAACAGCTACTCAGTTGTTTTCGGCTTTTGGGCGGCAGGAAGCGACCAGGGAACAGTATGAATCCACGTTAAAGGCGGTCATTGACCACCTCAAGGTCACGCACAAGTTCCCCTTGTCGGCAGGAGACGAGGAAGGAATCAAGTGGGCTCTGGGTAACTACTTCAGCTTCGGCCCGGAGATCTACTACAACGCGAGTGACGCCAATTTTGCCCCTGAAATTGTCGGCGTTAGAGATGCAAACGGTCGACGTGGAGGAGGACGAAATTCGGTCGCTTATTCAGACCTGATGACCGCTACCGATGACCCGCTGGGAATCGGCGTGCAGCGCAGTTACCTCGCAAGTGAGGAAAACTTTAAGGTCCTGAAAGATCTCCACTCCAGGAATTTGATCGTGCCGGTCGTTGGCGATTTCGGCGGGCCGAAAGCAATTCAGGAAGTCGGAAAATATCTGAAGAGCGTTGGCGCCATGGTATCGGCGTTCTACCTTTCAAACGTCGAGCAATACCTCGAAATGGATGGAAAACTCGACACCTTCTATTCCAACGTCGCTACCTTACCCATCGATGATTCCAGCCGGTTCATCAGCACGGGCTCGGCCGGGAGCGGATTCGGAGGCGGGGGCGGCAGCATGAACACTTCGCGGCTGCGAAACATGTACGCCGTAACCCGCGCATACGCGAAATAGTTTACCGGCGGAACTGGATTCGAACCTCACGTTCGGCGGATCGCCCATGATCATCAATCACGCGGATCACATGGACCCCGTCTGTTTCAGGGTGCCATTCGAGCGGGCCGGCGCTCACCGCGCGCCGCGCAATCAACGCCCGTCCATCGAACCAGAACACATTCTGCACGTCCCCCCCGAAGCCGGCATCCAGTTCGATCGCTTCCCTCTTTGAGCCGCGGCGCGGCGTGTATATCACGCCACGAAGCGGAGACGTCAGTCGCGGAGCCTCCGAATCATTCCCTTGGGCGCAATCCGGAAGAGGGGGCGGAACACGCCTGGGCATGCCGGCTTGCCGAAAGAGTTTGAGCATGTCGGAAGACCAGAACTCAAAGACTTCGAATCGAACCGATGACGCATAGGGAGGACAAACGGCGCGCCCGGACAACGGATCGATCGCAACTGGCCGATGCAGGCTGCTGACCCGAATCGGAGACTTGCCGGGGACGTACCACGTCTCCACGCTCTGCGGACACCATGCATTCGGCAAATCGCCGCTTTGGGCGCAAACGGCCACGCGAGTCACGCCGGCAGGTACTGTGTGTGCCGGCAGCGCTTCCGCGGAACGCGCGAGATTAACAGCATCCACAATCCGGAAAAACAGAGGCGCCGCCGCATCGAAACCGATGAAGCTGGGGTTTCCCTGACCTTCAAAGTCACCAATCCACACGACGAGCACATAAGGTCCCGCGACGCCTGCAGCCCACGCGTCACGAAACCCCCAGGACGTGCCGGTCTTCCATGAAACCGGCCAGCGCGCACGGACGGGAATCGCTCCATCTTCATCCGGGCGCGGGTTTCGGCTGAGCATGTCCAATGTCACGAATGTTGCTTCCGGGCTGAGCAACCTCACGCCTTCCGGCTGGCTATCGCCGGGAAGAACTCGTAATGGCCGCAGCATTCCCTGGTTGGCAAGCATCGCGTACATGCGAGCCAGTTCCTCCATCGTGACCTCGCCGCCGCCGAGCACGAGCGCAAGGCCGTAGAACGATTCCGGCATCAGACGACTGACTCCGGAGTTCTTCAGAAACTGGTAAAAGCTCGGTTGCTTCAACTGAGCCGCCACAACCATGGCGGGAACGTTACGGCTTCGAATGAGTGCTTCCTCGGCGCTGATCGGACCAAAGAAACGGCCGTCAAAGTTCTCCGGGGTGAAGGGGCCGAAGGCCGTCGGTTCATCGCGCAGAATCGTTTGCGGGTGCAAGATGCCCTGATCGAGCGCGAGCGCATAGATGAAGGGCTTCAGCGTAGATCCCGGGGAGCGTTTGGCGAGCACGCCATTGACCTGACCGTCGATGGAGTCATTCCAGAAATCTGCGGACCCGATCCAGGCCTTAATGCCCATGTCGCGCGTGTCGACCAGCAACGCGGAAACGTTCCGAATACCACGATCGCCATATTGCGTCAGGTATCGATCAATCTGTCGTTCCAGAACGCGTTGCAAACCGGCGTCGAGAGTGGTTTCCAGACGACCCGACTTGCGACGGCGGGAAGAGAGTACTGCATTGACAAAATGAGGGGCGTGATAAGGAAGGGCGAATTCGGACCTGGCCAGAATAGGGAGCTCGACCTGGCGACGTTCGCCTTCCGTCGCGTCGACTCGGTTGCTCAGCCACAACGCTCCCAGATCCGAACGGGCTGCGAGAAGGGCGTCTTCTCGTACCAATCTTCCAGCACGAACCGACGGGCGCTGGGGGATGACGGCCAGCGTAAGGGCTTCACCAAGGTTCACGCGGTCCGGAGGCTTGCCGAAATAGATGCGGCTTGCCGCGCCGACGCCTTCGATATTGCCACCGAAAGGGGCGAGATTGAGATATGCCTCAAGCAGCTCTCGCTTGGGATAACGCGCCTCGAGCCAGAGTGCACGAGCAATCTGGCCGAACTTGCCCGAAGGAGTCCTCGTTTTCAGACGGTAAAGCCGGCGCGCGAGCTGCATCGTCAATGTGGAACCACCCTGACGCTGACCGCCGCTGTAGGTCCGCACCGCCGCGCGAACCAGCGCGAACGGGTTGACGCCGGGATGCCAGCGGAACCAGCGATCTTCCTTGAGGAGAAATGCTCGCACCAGTTCTGGCGACATGTCGGCGAGAGGAGTCCAGAGACGGTACTGGTCGTCAGCGGCGAGAGTCACGCGGAGCAGCTCGCCGTCGGTGGACCAGATCGCGGTGGATAACGGAACCTGCTCAGAAAGCGGCTTGCCCGGAAAGAGACGTATGGCAAGCACGACCAGCGCCGAAAGTACGATCGCAACTACGCCAAAACGCGCAAGACGTTTGATCCTGATCACGGCTTCACGATCTCCACTTTCCCTGCGAGTCCCCAACCCGCAATTTTTCGATCGTACATCCCCTCGGCGAAGGCGGGCGGAGTCTGAAAGACCCCTGCGTTCGTCGCTCGCACGCGATAAACAAACGCTCGCGCATCGCGGCCAACGTCGCCGTAAAGCACCAGCCGATCGTCGCGGACGTCGACATGGTAGGGCGTCCAGGTGGACTTATCGGGCAGCCCAATCGGCAATGCTGAAAATCGAGCGCGGCTGCCAGGAGTCGCTGCCGGATCGACGCCCACACTGCTGTCGGCAGGCGGCTGAAGTTCGAGAACCGCCTCCACTCCGCCGGGCAACAGATCCACGACCGCAACCTGCGGTACGATCTCCCGGTCTGTCGACCGCAGTCGAATGCGGACAAGAAATTCCCCACCCACTCTGGGCTGAGCCAATGGGTTCCCATTCATGTCGAGGTACTCACGAATGATTTCGATGCCCTGACTCTGAGCCGCAGCGGGCGCACTGCGGTCAAATCCGGATTCGTTCACCGCGTAGAACGCCGGCAGTGGCCCGTCCTTCCGGAACTGAACGCGGGCCGCATTCTGCGAAATGCTCACCTTGGGGATCGCGCCGGCGGGCAGCGGAAGGGGGCGCTCCTGATTGTCCCTGCCGATCTCGCTGATGCCCAGCTTCAGCGTGGTTCCGGCAGCTTTCGAATAGGCGTCAAGAGCGAGCAAGGTATACGACGCCGACAACGAATTCACATTTCCACCTGTGACCCATCCCGCAACGCCCTGCAACATTGTGGGTGGCAGGCTGTTCAACCGCCCCGGGAAGTGCTTGGAAACAAGGTATAGATATTCGGCGTCGTGCGTCAGCGCGTCATAGTAAATGTCGGCTTCCCAGTCGCGCTTGTCCGCAGACCACCGAAGATTTGCGATGATGCGGTCGGCTTCGGGATTCCGCTGCATGAGCTTGTAGGTGGATGCAAGGTACGCCGCTGCGAGATCCGTCTGCCACGTCTGGGGATAACGGTTCGTCAGCTCCTGTTCGACATTCGCCAGCGCCGGAGTCGCTCGAATACCCTGTCGAGTGAGCAGGTACACAGCATACGCACGCTGGCGGCCGGCAGAAAGCGTGCTCGCGGGAGTTGAGGCAAAGCGAGTCAGCCAACCGTTAAGATTCTCCAGCATTCCCGGAGGAATCTGCTGTCCACGCTCTCTGGCTTCGATCAGGAAGTGCGCCGCATATACGGTCGCAAATTCGGAGGTATTCGCCGCCGATGTCCACAGCCCGACACCGCCCTCATCGTTCTGCCGGCTCTGCAGTGCATTGAACGCACCGGCCAGAGTCTCGCGTCCGCGGATTGTTCCGAATTCCGGACGCGACGTGAGGATCAGCGCAGGAACGCTCTTGCTGATGAGCTGCTCCGTGCAAGTGTACGCATAAGAATCCAGATAGGCTCTTAGCCCCTGGCCCCACACGAGCGGCACTGCGGATACCGCAGCTTCAACCTGCCGCTGCTGCGTGTAGAGGTCGCGGGTGAGAGGCGTCTGCACCTGGCCGCCTGTAAAGAGTCCAAGCGTGAGTTGAGTGCGGTACGGTGTCGCGGGACGGATGCTCGTCGTCTCCTCCATACGGGCTTCCGCTGCGCCACGTCGGGCGATGAAGCGGATGGAACCGGAGCCCAGGGTCGTGTTGGCTTTGAAACGGAACTCAGCGACGCCTTCTTTTTTCTCGTCGATTCGAAGTTCTGTTCCGGGTGTCCCGACAGCAGTGAGCTCCGCTCCTGTCTGCGCTTCAACCTGGACAGGTCCGGCAGCGCTGGTGTTGTTGAAAACGCCTACGCTGACAATGAACTCATCGCCTGGCGCTACCATTGCGGGAACATTGGGAGTGAGGATGAAATCACCCTTCACTTCCGTGGCGCCGTTGGCAACACCAACGCGACGGGGTCCAACAGCAACGGCAACAATACGTAGCTTTCCGTTGAAGTAATCCGGCACCGTGTAATTCAGGTTTCTGCCGGCGGGACCGACATCGACTAATCCGGACCAGTACGCGACAGGCGGCTTCCGTTTACGAGCGAACGGGTTCAGGTGACGTGCGAAGCCGCCATCGGCGTCTCCGCCGGGTGCGGCAAGGGCCAGGAAACGTTTGAATTCCGGCAGAAGGAGATCGAGAATCTGCCGTGTCTCGACTTCCAGCATTCGCTTCTGAAAGAAGTAACCCAGGGGGTCCGGGTTTTTGTATCGAGCAACCTGCAATATCCCCTCGTCTACTGCGAGCACCACTGCCCTTGAAGGTTCGGTGGCTGTCACACGGATCGTCATCGGAGCGCCGGGCTTTACGGTTTGAGGAGCGGTCAGCGAGACAGACTGAGTCCGGGGTTCAAGATTGGCTCCAAATGCGGCGACGCCGTACGAGAGCGGGCTCAGGAACAACTCGTCAGAGGCGGGATCGCGCAGGAATTGTACCGTGACGTAACCGTTTCCTTCGAAATCCGGAGGCAACTGGATCCGCTGAACCGTACTTGTCGTTGTGGTTTTGAACCAGCGATGCCTGAAGACCTGGTCGCGCTCGATTGTGATCAATCCCGAACCTATATATGGCGCCCGGATACTGATCTCGATCGTATCGCCGCCGGCGTACGCGCTCTTGTCGAGTTGAACCTGCAGTTCCGCGTTTCTTTCCAACGATCGCGAAATGTTCGCCTGGCCTGCAACGCTGTAACTCAGGCGATTGAGTTCAGCACCGGCGGCATTCTTCAAGACCAGCACAAAGTCGCCCGGTTCGTCGGTGGGCAGCGGGAAATTGGTTCCGCCGGCGGCGATGTTGACCGTCCGGCCGTTTCGGACGACTTCCTTCAGCTGCGAGACATACTTATAGGTCTTACTGGCCTGCTGCGTCAGCACCGACATGTATCTCCGCTGTACCCATTCCAGAGTGAGGTTTTCTGCAGCCACCGGCGTGAGGACCTTGTTGACAGCCAGCCAGTGCGCCTGGTGTGCTGTCCCGCGCCGTACATACTGAAGATCGCCATCGGCCTTCACGCCAACGAGGAAAGGCGCATCTGAAACAATTGCACTGTTCTGAGCCGCGACATTTCTGCCGCCCTCGGCTTCGTATGCCCGCGCAAGAACGCTTAATCTGTAAGCACGGCCCGCAAACCTGCGGAGATCCAGTCTGAACTCCGCATTGCCTTTGTCGTCTGTGACGCCGGCAGGAAGGGTTTCCCGGTAGGGCTCTTTGATTCCTTCTCCGATCTGGAAACGATGATCGGGATATCGGGAGAATTGTGGCAGGACCGGAGTAAGACTGATCTCACCGTCGACGCGACGGCCGCTCGCCGCCTCCCCAAACAGGTGGTTCACGACAATTCTGGGCAGCACATCGGCAGTATTCAACCATGCATTGGCAGGCTGGTCGGTCAGGGTCAACTGAACTTTCATTCGGTCCGGCTCAAACTCCTGAACCTTGAAGGACGTGCTGCCCAGCAGTTCACGCCGCCGCGGATCCTTCACGAGGAAAGCCGTCGCCTGATACGTACCCGTTGGAGACGAAGGCTGAGTGGTATAGGCAATCTCTTCGAACGCCGAAACAGAAAGCCTGATGGACGTGCGATTCACGAGCGCACCACGGGAATCTGTAATCTCTACGTCTATGGGAAGCCCGGCCAGAGTGCCCGACCAGTCTGCTGTCCGAGTAATCAGCCCGAGGTGCGTGGTCTCTCCGGGGCGGTAGATGCCGCGATCCGTAAAAAGGTATGTGGAAAGCGCCTGAGGTGATTCTGCATTCTCCACTCCACCTGTGTCGAAACGCGAGTAATCCAGCTGTCGGCCGTTGCTGTTCAGCGGAAGGAATGAGAAATCATCATCCTTCTCCACCAGTACCATCATCGGTTGACGCTCTCGGTTCATTTCCCGCGAAGGCCTCGGCAATTGCGCGCGACCGGTCACATCGGTTGCGGCAGCCTGGATGGGCAGACCATTTCTGCCAATCATCTGGATGCGTGCATCCGGCACGGGTTCGCCGGATCGAAGCGATTGAACGAAAATTTCGCGTCCGCCGTACTTGGTCTCCTTCACCAGGAAACCGAGGTCGGTGATCAGGATGAGTCGTTTGTCTTCGACAGGCGTGAACGCGATATTTTCGGAGCCGTCACTATCCTCCGTGCGTGGGTAGCGCGTCGCGTGGACACGAAG
>DASTBJ010000214.1:0-4885 GCA_035712125.1 Terriglobia bacterium | reverse complement strand
AGGCACTTCATGCGCCGGGACCGAATAGTCCCTTTACGACCGCGTTCCTCCGATTTCGACGGAACCCCCTGCGGTTTCTACAGGATCTGCATGACCGCTACGGGGACTTCGTCGCATTCAAAATGCTGAACCAGCAAATGTTTTTCGCCAGCCATCCGGATTACATCCGCGAGGTGTTCGTCACGCAGAACTCAGGCTTCGCCAAAGGCCGCGCACTGGAAAAGGCGAAACGCATCCTCGGAGAGGGACTGCTGACAAGTGAAGGTGAAACCCATCAAAGGCAGCGCCGCCTGGTCTTGCCGGCGTTTCATCGCCAGCGCATCGCGTCCTACGGGTCCGTGATGGTGAACCATGCGCTGCGGACGGCAGACAACTGGCAGGAGGGGCTAACCCTCGATATCCATCAGGAGATGACGCGGTTGACGCTCGGCATCGTTGCAAAGACGTTATTCGACACCGATGTCGGAAAAGAGGCGGATGAAATCGGCGAAGCCATGACCGTCATGCTGGAGATGTTCAACCTGCTGATGTATCCGTTTGCTGAAGTACTCGAAAAGCTGCCCCTGCCGATGGTGCGTCGGTACGAAAGAATGCGGCATCGGCTTGACTCGACGATTTACAGAATCATTGAGGAGCGCAGGAAAAGCGACATCGACCGCAACGATCTTCTGTCCATGCTCCTGCTGGCGCGGGATGAAGATGACGGAGGGAGAATGACCGACGTGCAGGTGCGCGACGAGGCAATGACTTTGTTTATCGCCGGACACGAAACGACGGCCAATGCACTGGCATGGACCTTTTACCTGCTGTCCAAAAACCCAGACGCCGAAGCCGCCCTGCACTCCGAACTGGACATGGTTATCGGTTCCCGGCCGCCAACGATCGAAGACCTGCCGCGACTGCCTTACACCGAGAAAATCATTTCAGAGTCGATCCGCCTTTTCCCTCCTGCCTGGGGTATTGGCCGGCGTTCGCTCGTCGATCAGGAGATCGGACGCTACCGTGTACCAGCGGGCAGCATCATCCTGCTGAGTCCATTCGTCACCCAGCGAGATTCACGATTCTATTCGGAGCCTGACGAGTTCAAGCCCGAGCGGTGGACGACGGAATTCAAAGCGTGGCTGCCTCCTTTCGCGTACTTCCCGTTTGGTGGCGGGTCTCGCCGCTGCATCGGAGAGAGCTTCGCATGGGCCGAGGCGATACTTGTCCTGACGGCGTTGTGCGCGCGCTGGCGGGTTCGACTGGATCAAACGGAGCCTGTCGAGCCCCACGCCTTGTTCACCTTGCGCCCGAAGAATGGAATTCGCATGAAGATCGAGCGACGCCGGTGAAGTGCTATAGCCCGGCGTTACCTCGTTTCTGCGGGGAAGGGCTCGCAGAGTGCCCCGAGCTTATCCCGGCGGAATCGTTTTGCGAGAGCGCTCAGGCGGAGAAACACTTGAGCAGTCAGGAAAGCATCTCCGGCCGCGGTATGGCGTCCATGCGGTTCCACGCCGAAACGTTCGCAAAGCGCATCCAGCGTGAAGTGTTGTGACGGTCTGTGATTTGGAAACGCACCCGCAGCCTGCAGGTGCAAAGCCAGGTACATGGTTTCCACGCATCGATTTCGCAGGTGGAATCCCCAGTGACGTTCACACGAGCCGTCCAGCATCGCGACATCGTGGCCAATGTGGTGCCCCACAACTACTCCGTCCTGCAAATACTCGATAAAGCGCTCGATCGCGTCGGATTCAGAGAGTCCATCCCGGCTTTCGTCGCGCGTGACCCCGTGTACTGTGACCGACTCCGAATTCCTCGTCATCTTCACAAGAGCCTCAAACGAATCTTCAATTACGATCTCACCGCCAAGCACACCTACGGCACCGATGGTAATAATGCGATCTGTCCTCGGGTTGAGGCCGGTCGTCTCACAATCCAGAACGACGAACCGGACAGTGTCGATTGCCGCGTTGTCCCGCGAGCTCTCTTCAAATCGTTTGTGATACAGGCCGACGAAAGGAGGTTCGGTCACAGTGCCTTCAACCATGCCAAATCTCCGGTGAACTCAATCAGGCGAGAAATCGATCGGAATGCGCTTTTGAGCAGCTGCCTGTCGTACGGTCCCAATAAGGCCGGTGGCAGGTCCGAACCAGTTGTGCCCTGACTGATGCCGATACGGCCCTGTTGCCAGAGAACAATGCGGAGCGCCTCCGCCGCCTCACGGAAAATCGACGCATCTGCCGGCAGCGAGCCCTGGGCAAGGGCAAACCGCTCCAGGGTCGTCGTCCCGAAAACCTTTCGTGTCGCCAGACCAAAGACTCGCCCCACATCCACAAGGGGACGCAACGCTGTTTCTTCAAGATGAAACACGCCCTTCTCCTCGCCGGTCTCGTCCAGCACGACGTCACGGAAGAATGTCAGAGGAGGCAAAGTTGAGAGGCAGTCGTTGGCGACGACGTAAAGAAACTCGGGGTTGATAGCGGTTCGGACCGATGCTTCCAGCGATTCCCAGGTTGCGTCGAGTCCGGACACCGGCCTCAGATCAAAGAATGGCCGCGCGACAAAGATTCTCTCGTGCACCGGATCGTCCATCCATTTCAGAAAACGGTCCTGCCACTGCTCGCGGGTTGCCACATGGAATTCCGGCGCAAAATTTCTTTCGCCGATCGGGAGATATCCGCACTCTTGCGCGCATTCAAGAACCCGACGAAAAGTGTCTAAGGCGCGCGCCTCGTTCGTAATCCAAATCAGTTCCGGCATTCCTGCGGTCAAGCCTTCGCGCCGCCCGCGCGTCCCGCAAAAACACCAGCAACCTTCGATAGGCTCGCGCGCCGCGATCGAGAGAATGCGTCTGACTGCTGTGGTATCCACGGCAGATAGAAAACGCATCAGCCAATCGGTGGCGGACGCATTGTTCAAATAGCGAAGCGCGAATCTGCGGGCTCGCTGGTTCAGGTCCCGGATAACACGCGTATTTGCAGCGTGGCCGATCTCGCGCAGGATCTCGGTCGGACGATCACCGAATGCCTGACCCAGCCTGCTGAAGGTCACAATGGCAACCGTTCGCCCGCCTTCGCCGGAAACCGCCAGCGCATCGGTGTCGGTGGAACTCATCGCCATCACGGCATCACCCACTGAAGCTTCGGCAGAAATCACCTGCGGCGTATCTCGGAGCAATGTGGCGACGGTCGCGTCCGCGTTACTGGCTTGTGCCAGCCAGCCGATGAACGACCCGGCGGTCACGATGCCGTGCAGCCGGTGTTGCGGACCCTCAACAACAATGGCATCCAAACCGTTATCCCTGAACTGACGCGCAATATCACGGATGGATGCGTCGGCACTGCAGGTCGCAAACTTGAGTCCGCCGACGATATCGCGGACATTGAGGTTCTGGGGGTCGGCTTGTACGCGCGACAGCCGCGCGTTTCCGGCCAGGGTGCCGTGCGCGGCAACATATTCGGCTGCGGCCGGATACTTCTCGAGAAGCTCCTGAAACTGCTCAATAGGAAAGGAGTAAACAAGAACATCGTTGGTTGATGTCGCCGAATAGGGATAACGGCGAGTGTCCGGCAACTGATCGATGCCCAGCAGGTCGCCGGCTCCGCGAAGATCCAGAAGCCGGCCCTCCGGGTCGCGTTCATCCCATAACGAAACGATTCCCTGTTGGATGACATAGACGTGATCTCGCGAGGCGCCCTGGGACAGGATGTACTGACTGGGCTCGAAGAACTTAACGCGGCCAGTACCGGCGAGTTTCAGCAGGTCGCTTTCGCCGATCGCATCGAACGGGGGTTGCTTCTTCAGGAAATCAGCGACGCGGTAGCGTATGGCGGCAGTTTCCACAGGACCTCGATCCTTAGCGTACGGTCGTGTTTACGATAGCAGACCTGGCGCGACACACGACCGCGACATTTTCGTACCGAACTCGACTGCAACGGCGTTCCGAATGTTTGATATAGAATGTCGCCATTGGTTTAGGTCTAACCCAGGATCTTTCTCTAACAATTTAAGGAGCAACTATGTGCGATCAGGATCATTTTGAAAAAGACCGACAGGATTTCGAAGCCAGAGGATTAGTCAGCCGTCGAGAGTTCGGCGGAATGATGATGGGCGCGAGCATGGTAATGATGCTCCCGCAGGTCAAGAATCCGGTGGCCGTCACTGAAGCCGAAGTGACCGTAAAGACACCTGACGGCACAGCGGACTGCTACTTCGTTCACCCGACAACCGGTACAGCGGCTGCTGTTCTGGTCTGGCCGGACATCTTCGGTCTAAGGCCGGCATTCCGTCAGATGGGCAAGAGACTCGCGGAATCCGGCTATTCCGTTCTCGTGGTGAATCCGTTCTACCGGGTGAAAAAAGCACCCACCGCCGAAAACGGCGCCGCGACCGCCATCCAGCAATTGATGCCGCTCGCACAGGCCCTTAACGAAACAACGCATATGAACGACGCGAAGGCATTCATTGCCTGGCTGGACCAGCAACCGTCTGTTGCCAAGAACCGCAGAGTGGGAACACAGGGATATTGCATGGGCGGACCGATTGCTTTCCGCACCGCGGCCGCGGCTCCGGATCGTGTCGGCGCCGTCGCTTCTTTCCATGGGGGCGGACTCGTGACGACCCAGCCCAACAGTCCGCATCTTCAGGCATCGAAGACCAAGGCGAGTTTCCTCGTCGCCATCGCGGAGAATGATGACCAACGCGCGCCGAAGGACAAGGACGTCCTGAAAGAGACATTCTCCCAGGCGAAACTAGCTGCTGAAATCGAAGTCTACCCGGCCGCTCATGGGTGGTGTCCGCCGGATTCGGGCGTTTACAGCCAACCTCAGGCGGAGAAGGCGTGGACGCGGCTATTGGACCTGTACGGGAAGGCCCTGGCCGGCTAATACATACCTGTTTTTCAAGT
>DASTBJ010000213.1:0-13273 GCA_035712125.1 Terriglobia bacterium | reverse complement strand
CCCAGGTGACACGTGGTGCAGCGATCCGCGCGTGAGATCTGCTTGAACGGGTGGTCGTAGAACAGGTTCGGGAGCAGGATCTGGCGGATCTGCAACGACGGCTTCATGAAGTCCATGAGCGGAGCGTTGATGATCGAGGTGACGAGCCTGCCGGGATTGAGCGCGTAGTATTGCCGCGTGAGACGATCCAGGTCGGAACGCATCGCCTGAAGCTCTGCCCGGTCGGTGCTGGACTTCTCACGAAGCTTGGCAAGCTCGTTCTTCGCTGTCTGCATTTCCGTGTTGATCACTTCGCGCTGAAGGAAGTATTCGTCCATCTCCTTCCCGGTCGCGTCGACGGTCGCTTTCTTGCTTTCGACATCCGGCGCTTTATGCGCGAGGGCTTCTTCGTAGCTGTACTTTTGCTCGTCGTAGAACGCTTTCGTATTGCGGTAGTCCTGGTCGACTCGGATCCACCGCGCATTCAACGCGGCGATTTGCTCTTCGAGTTCGTTGATGCGAGTGCTGTTCTGCTGCTCTGCTGCCTCAGCGGCGGCGAGATCTGCCTGCAGCTTGTCGCGTTTTGCAACATCGAAGGTTTGTATTAACTGCCGCCCTTCCAGGACCGTGTTCCTGATGCTGAGCTGATTGAACTCACGCTGATACTGCTTCCACTCACGCGAGTAGTCCTTGAGGACCGTGGCGACTGTGAATACGAACAGCAGCAGGCTCGAGATGGCAAACCACTTGTGGAGAGTGTCCACCTGATAGAGCCGATCCCCGCGCTTTTCGATGTTGAATGCGGGGACCTTCTTTGCCGGTGTTGGTATGGGCGGCCTTTTGTGTCCGCCCTCTTGAGGTTGTTCGGTGCTCACCGTTGTCTCCGTCGGTAGTTATGAGTTAGATGTTAAAAAAGTACTCCGGGATTCCCACAATGTATTTCAGGTTCAAAAGCCATCGCAGGATCATCTTGATCGGAAGCGCAGCCATCGCCAGCAGCAGGAACATCATCACGTAAAAGCGAATGGGACCCAGGGTTGTATAGAAACCTTTGAACCACTTCTTCGCAAATAGTGGCGGTAATATGACCAGGTATGCCAGCACAAGGATGATGCCGAATGCTTCGCGAATCAGCACGTACTGCGGGGGCGCCATACCCAGCATTCTGATCCAGATGATCTCCGACAGGTTGATGTTGTTCAGCGCTTCGAGTTTGTGGACATCCCAGTACTCGTAAGGTCCGAAGAAGTTCCAGTTTGGTCCCCTCAGGAATGTGCCGAGGATGACCAGCAGAATCCAGAGAATCAGGAAGCCGAACAGGAACGTTGCGATCTCCCACTTTCTCTCTCTCAGGGTGTAGTAGCCGTTTCCTTTCGGATTCGTATCGATGTAGGGTATCGCGCCCAGGCCCACAATGATCAATCCGGGGAACACCACGCCGGCCAGCCACGGATCGTAGTACACGAGCATTTCCTGGAGCCCGAGGAAATACCACGGCGCCTTCGAGGGGTTTGGCGAGGCCTGTGGGTTCGCAGGTTCTTCAAGTGGCGCGGGGAGCAGGATCGACCATCCGATGAGGATGACGGTGATGACGACCAGGCAGATCAATTCGGTGTACACGAGGTCAGGCCAGGTCAGCACTTTTTCGGCGGTCTCTTCCTGCTCGGTGAGCGGCTTTCCTTCCGTTGTCCGCGTGTCATTCCGTACCGCTTCCCGCATGGAGTACCAGGTGAAAAACGGGATGAGGAACAGCATCCCAACGATCGGAACATTGTCAGGCTTCGTCACGATGAGCCGGAAGTCATAGTCAAACAGGCTGACCAGGAAGAACCCGATCATGACACCGAAGAGGATCTTCGCGCTCTTGTCACTGTAGAACTTCTTCGGCCACTTGAGCGACGCGAACAGGGCAATGGTTGCCAGCGAGATCAGAACGCGCGGGTCGCAGATGAAATTGACGATGTCTTTAAGAAACTCAAGGAACTGCATTCGTCCAACCTCCGTGGCCGTTTTCTATAGTGGTCCGGAGATACCGCCATCTCGGCGGATTCGCCAGAAGTGGATTGCCATCAGGAAGCCCGCGATCAGCGGCAGTCCCACGCAGTGCAGCACGTAGAACCGCAGCAACGCGCCTTCGCCCACGAACCGTCCGCCCAGCAGCGCGAACCTTGCGTCGCTGGCGTTGTTCACGAGACTGATCTCTCCCAACCTGACCAGCGCTGCGCCGGGACCTTCATGTCCCGCAAACGGTGTCGCGCGGGCCATGTTGCTTCCCACGGTGATGGCCCACATGGCCAGCTGATCCCATGGCAGAAGGTATCCGGTGAAGCTCAGCAGCAGTGTCAGGACGAGCAGAATCACCCCGACGTTCCAGTTGAACTCGCGCGGCGGCTTGTACGAGCCGGTCATGAAGACCCTGAACATGTGCAACCAGACCGCAATGACCATCGCGTGCGCGCCCCACCGGTGGATCTCACGCATGATGCCGAGCGGCACTTGTTCGCGCAGATCGATGATGTCGGCATAAGCATAATCGAGCGTGGGGCGGTAATAGAACATCAGCAGCAGACCCGTGAACGTCAGAACGAGAAACAGGAAGAACGTGATGCCGCCCATGCACCAGGTGTAGCGCATCCGGATACCGGACTTGCGCACCTTTACGGGATGAAGATGAAGGAAGACGCTGCCGAGCATCACGAGCATCCGCTTGCGATCCGTATCGGGAACACCGACGCGGAAGACGGAGCGGTAAAGTTGTGTCTCCTGAATGGCCTGCCCGATTTTGGCGGGCGACACACTCTGGAAGAAGTCCTTGATCGATTGAATAAGTTTTCCCATGGCTGATTTAAGTTTTATGAAAGTTTCAGGAAAGACCGCGGATCCGCCCACTGGCCTTTTTCGTATTGGAACTTGGCATTCTTGTCGACGACAATCTGTCCGTCATCGCCCAGGAAAATAGCGAAGCGCTCGAGCGGCCGAGGCGTCGGTCCTTCGAAGTTGATTCCGTTCTTGTAGTATCCGCTGCCGTGGCAGGGGCACTTGAACTTCTCGGCGGAGGCCAACCAGTCCGGCGTGCATCCCAGATGGGTGCAGACTGTCGAGAGAGCGTAAATGCCAAACGCGCCGGTTTGAACATCGACGTCCTTCACCAGCCATACGCCGAACCTCTGCTTGAATCGCTCATCTACCAGCCCGGGCTGAAAGTCTTCAGGCACGCCTGCCTTGAACGTGGCGGGTGGTTCAAAAAGGACATTAGGGAACATGAATCGTCCGGTCGCGGTCGCGGTTGCGACCATCGAAGCGGTGAAGGCGGTCCAGGCGATCCCCATCCACGAAAAGAAAGCACGCCGGGGCATCACTGCCGCACCGGCTTTGCCTGCCGCACCGGCTTTGCCTGCCGCTGCCGGGACTGCAGCCGCATGGACTTCATGAATCTCTCCATGCATGGCGATCTCACCGCGCTTCACCATCACGAAGCTGATCACCACAATGAAAATGACAACGGGTAGCAGTACGGCTGCCGACATTGCCATTGCGATCACTACAGGGGGCATGTTCAACCTCTTAAGATTTCGAAAAAATAAAAAGCCGCGCTAAAACTTTTCCAGCGCTTCCAACGCTGCACTTCGTACTGCCGGTACCGGATCGCCCTGGCTGAGTTCGCGAATCTTTCCGAATGCCGGCTCGTGCTTCAACCTTACGAGTCCTTTGACTGCATTGACCCGCAGTTCCACCTTTTGCTCTGCCGTAATATCAGTCAGGCCATCGACGTAACGCTGGTCCAGCAGCCTTGTTAAAAGTTCCGCCCCCTCGCTGTCTCCAAGAAGAGCAAGCGCAAGTGCGGCGTTCCAGCGAACGTCCTCTTTCGGATCATTGAGCAACGGACGCACCGCTTCAACCGCCCGAGGATCCCCCAGCACACCTGCAACGTATGCTGCGATCTTTCGAACAGAGGAGTCCTGATTTTTTGTTTGTTCCAGGACGCCAGGAACGGCGGAATTATCTCCAATCGAACCCAGTGCAAACAAGGTGTAAATCTGATTTTGAACCAATTCTTCAGCGATTTGAGCGAGCGAAGGCCGGAGGAACTGAAACGACCCGGTCTTGCTCCAGTCCGCCGTCTTCAGCTTTTCGTTTCGGGGCAGTTCTTCAACAAGCAACGGCACCGCCGAGCGCTCCTTCATTTCTCCGAAAATGAGCGCAAGATACCGGCGAACCACGATGTCTTCATCGGGCGAGTCCCTGTAAGCAGCGAGCAGATCCTCGACGAATTGCGGGTTGCGCGCTCGATCCGGATTCGCCGTCACGACTCTCGATAATTCGAACGCCGCTTGCCACCGCTGTGTGCCTGTTCCGTGCCGGACCCCCTCCAGATACTCTCGCGGCGTGCGCTGCTCGTACGTCAGGTAGCTGAAGAAAAGAAAGATGCCGACACATATCCCGATGATGATGAGCGGGAACAGGAAAAACTGTGCGATGAGCAGCGAAGCCGGCTTCCGAACCTCAGTGAGGTCTTCGTCGGGAGGGAGCGGAGCAGAATTGGTATTTGATGAGTCCATGATCCAAAGGGCAATCGTTAAGAATAGAGGTTATATCCAGCGAAATCAAGACGCTGCGGCTTGACGGACGGCGTTCGCTGCCCGTAGATTAGCGACATGAATCGCGCCGCTCTCTTCTGTGTTCTTGCCGCCCTCCTCTCGGCATGCACGCACCAATGGGTTGGCCGCCCTGTCATCGAACTGCAACGTGAGTTGGGCCGCCCCAGACGCATCCAGTCTGACGGCGTGAATCAGATCTATGTCTATCCCGACCATCTCGCCGGTCGTGGCCATATGATGACGTTTACCGTGGATGAAAAAGGGATTATCCGGGACTGGTACGCCACCAACGATGTTCCTGGAGTTTTTGGGGATGATGTTTTCGGTGTGAATGATGTGGGGCTTGGAACGGTGGATCCGAACGGCGGGCTTGCCAGGTAAAGAAAGAAATCTGAAATCGGACTAACGCAGACGGATGACAGTCCGATTTGCGATTTTGAACTTTCGGATTTGAGCTTTCCGTTCGTCCGATTTCAGATTTCTTTCTTTAGCTCTCTCACAATGACCCCCATCCTCCCCCACTCTTCAATCCGCACCCTCGAATATCCCAGGATTTCCAGAATCTCTTCATTATGTTCCCCGAACACGGGCGGAGCCCCTTCGACGGTTCCCGGGGTATCCGACATCTTGATCGGGAGACCGAGTTGTCGGATGGGGCCATATTCCGGGTGCGTCAGTTCTCGAATCATCTCCCGTGCGTGGATCTGAGGGTCTTCCAGTACCTCGGAGAGTGTGTTGACGGGCCCTACGGCAATTTCCGCCTCGCTGAGCGCCGCCATCGCTTCGCCCCGCGACATGGTCAAAAGACGTGGCGAGATAATCTTCTTTAGAACGTCGTAGTGGACCAGCCGCTCGGTCATTGTGGCAAAACGGGGGTCTGTTTCCAGCTCCGGAAGACCGAGAACACGGCAGAACGCCGACCACTGCTTCTGGTTGGTCACGCCGATATTGAGATATCCGTCGCTAACCTGAAAACATTCGTAAGGAACTATAGAAGGATGTCGCGTGCCCATCCTTCCTGGAGCCCGGCCCGTCGTGAGGTACATCAAAGACTGGTAGGTCAGGGTCGACAGGGTACTGTCCAGGAGGCTGATGTCGATGAACTGCCCTTGTTGCGAACGGTGACGGGCGAGCAGCGCCAGCAGGATCCCCTGGCAGGCATACATCCCCGTGACGATGTCGGAGATGGAGGTCCCGACCTTCGCCGGCGGCTGGTCGGGGTAACCCGTCAGGTCCATTAGACCGGCCTCTCCCTGGGCAATGACGTCATACCCCGCACGATCCCGGTACGGGCCTGTTTGGCCGAATCCGGAAATGGAGCAGTAGATCACCCGCGGATTTCGTTTCTTCACAGCCTCGTAACCGAAGCCAAGGTTGGAAAGGACCCCCGGCCTGAAATTTTCCAGGAGGACGTCGGCTCGATCAATCAATTCCCAGAGGATGTCTTTGCCCTGGCCGCTCTTGAGGTTGAGCCCGAGGCTTTTTTTCCCGCGGTTGATCGAGTGGAAGTACGTACTGATGCCGCCGACAAATGGCGGGCCCCACATCCGTGAATCATCCCCGTGGGGAGGAGGCTCCACCTTGACGACTCGGGCTCCCATATCCGCAAGCATCATGGTGCATATGGGTCCTGACAGTATCCGGGAAAGGTCGACGACAAACAGATCATCCAGCGGTCGCATGGAGTCGCATCATAGCAGCACCGCTCAAGTGCGTTCTCCCCCTTCCGGAACCAGGGCCGGTACCGGGACTTCCTGCCCATCTAGTTGGTTGGAGATTTCCACAATTTCATTTACAAAAGCTTTTTCCGGACCAATAAGTCCGTTAGAATCGGAGCTTTCCAACAGCTGACCACTTGGCGTTTTGATTGCAGTAAACCGACGGATTCTCTTTATGGCAACGGGAACTAACGGACACGCTGAACGCAGACGCTCGACGGCACCGCACGGTGAGAACCAGAGGTACGCCTGGAAGAAGCAGACCTATGTCGTACCTGAACCGAGCCGAAAGAACTTCCAGTGGAAGGCCTCTGCTCTTCGCGGCTTGCAGCGGTTCACCAAGGTCGAGACCAGGGGACCCGTTACTGTTGTCGTTCCTGCTCTTTACAACTTCATGCCGGCGGAAGCCGTCGCGCTCGGTTGGCTGAATGAAATCGACGCCCTTGGTGCGATCCGCCATCGCATCGTGGATGTCACGAAATTGACAGGGTGGGATGTGTTCACGTTCCACACCCGACACAATCTCGATCCGTTTTTCTCTTCGACAATCGCAGCCGTAAGGGAAACCTGGCTTCACGAGGGCAGTCTGAAGCAAAGCTATATTCAGGAGACCATCCGGCGCTATGGGGCTGCTTATCAATACAACTGCGTGCCCGCGCGACTGGTCGAGAACCTTGTATTTCAATCTTCCCTGATGGGCTGGCTCAGCACCCGCGCCGGCGATGTTCCGCTGCGGTATCACGTGTTGGGCACTGGCCTGATATCGGCCCTGGTCTGGTCCGGCGCGTTGTCTTTCGAGAGCGCTGTGCACACTGCCGTACGGGTGGGTTCCCGTTGGGATGCCAGTCTTAAGGCACTGGCCGCGGAACAACTGCGCAAGAACGGTAAGGAGACTTCTGAAGAAAACCTGGGCTGGTTGTACTTCCACCGTGTTCGAGAGATTCTGGAAGGCAAGTCGGTTCTCTCGCTTGCGGCCACGCGAAGCGATATTCCCCTGGTTGAAGCACCTTCCAAACCCTTCTGGTTCTCAGTGACCGCGCATGACGAACCTGTCCTGCTGGAAACGGTACGAGATGTTCAGTGGGCTCTGGAATCCATGAACCTCGCGTCGTGGTCTCCGCGAGTTCCCAGACCGTTACCCGCGGCAACGGCCGATGTGAAGGGATGGCTTATCAGCGCGCAGCATCCGAATGCTTCAGCGTGTCGCTGGAGCGTTTACAACTATCTGCTCGCAACACCCAGCTCCACGCTGTTATTCCTTGACCATATTGCTGCGATGGGACGGCGTCCGGCATTTGCGCCCGACGGAAAGGCGCCCGAAGGCAAAGAGTTTCAACAGGAACGTCTGCTATCGAGAATAAAGGTCACCGGTCCCTGATTGAGAAGTTCGACATCCATGTTTGCCTGAAACACTCCCGTTTGCACACGAACTCCCAGTAATCGAATGGATTCCACAAACGCGTCGTAGATTTCCCGGGCCTGGTCCGGAGGCGCTGCGCTGTCGAACGAGGGACGTCGTCCCTTGCGGCAATCCCCAAGCAGCGTGAACTGAGAGACCGCCAGGATTTCGCCACCAGCGTCCTGGATCGAGCGATTCATTTTGCCCGCATCATCCTCGAAGATTCGCAGTTCAACGATCTTCCTGGCGAGGGCAGCGCCATCTTCCGCGCTATCGCCCTTTTCGACGCCCAAAAGCACGAGGATCCCCGCACTGATGGACGAGTGTTCACGCGACTCAATGACAACTCGCGCTCGCGAGACGCGCTGAATGACCGCTCTCACTTCGCTGAGACAGTAACGATTTTCCGGATTTTTTCGAGATCGATGGAGTATTCGCCGAGATCGGCCTTGCCGGTGAGTCTCATTCGGCCCTTTCGGACCAGCGCAGCGTTAACCTTCTTACCGTCCTTCAGAACGATTTCCAAAGTCATTCGCGCCGCCGCAGGATCGCGTCCCGTTATGGTGATGCTTTGGATGTCCGCCCACTTCGCAGTGACCATGGCTTCGCCTTGGGCGACCCGCACCCCCTCAGTCTCTCTGTCGCTTCCGAGCAGACCGCTGTAATCAATAGAGATTTCCCTGACCAGGACTTCAGTGCCGGTGCTGTCGATCACACGGACATCGGCGGCAAGTCCGGTCGCCGTCAAAGCCAGGAACATGGGAAAAACCAGACCGAGTTTTCGTTTCATCACCTTCTGCCCGACTCTTGCCATGCGCAAGTGTACGTGATCTGTCCAGCGGCAGACTAACCGATGCCGCACAACCAGTTATAACCCGGGGTCTTGAGGATTCCAGTAAGTGTTTGAAAACGCCCTTACTCTACAGCCAACAGCCGTTGCCTGTCTTGCATCTTCGATTGCGGCTCGGGTAGGCTGCGGGCGATGAAGCGAGCCCTGGTGGTCTGTCTCCTGGCTTTTTCAGTTGTCCGGCCGGCTTCGGCACACCCGGTGCCGTTCAGTTTCCTGGATTTCTACCTGAAATCGTCGGGCATGGAAGCGACACTGGTGCTTCACGATTTCGATCTGGCTCATGATCTGGGGATCTCACAACCTGAGCGCTTTCATGAGGCAAGTTTCCTGGCGGAGCGTGCGCCTTCAATTCGCGCGCTTCTCGCGGACCGATTGCAGATTACTGCCGATGGAAAACCTCTGAGGCCCGAATGGGGCATGCCTGAGGCGCTTGTCGATCGACAGGCCGTCCGCGTCATTCTTCGCTTTCCGGGTGTCTCCGTGCCGGGCACGCTGGGAATTTCCGCGCGTATGTTTCCCTATGATCCGGTTCACCAGACCTTCGTCAACATCTACGAAGATGAAGACCTGACCCGGCAGGTAATTCTCAATCGCTTCCAGGATCGCGTTGACCACGTCGTGGGAACGCGACAAGGCCCCCTGGCTGTGATCGCGAGGTTTGTACCGGAAGGGATTCATCACATCCTGATTGGTCCGGACCATCTGTTGTTTCTTGTCGGTTTGTTGTTGCTGGGCGGATCGATGCGGCGGTTGCTGCTGGTCGTGACGGCTTTCACGGTGGCGCACAGCATCACGTTGTCTCTTGCGGCCCTCGATATCTTTACCCCGCCTGCGCGAATTATCGAACCCGCCATTGCTTTGAGTATTGTGTACGTGGGTTTCGACAATCTCCTGGTCAAGGAAGGACGCGATGTGCGCGCGTGGATCGCGTTCGCCTTCGGATTCATTCACGGGTTTGGCTTTGCCAATGTCTTGCGCGAGATGGATCTCCCGCGACGTGCACTGGGCTGGTCGCTGTTCTCGTTCAATCTCGGTGTGGAAATCGGCCAGATGGTCGTTGTCCTCATCGTCGCTACGCTTCTCGCGGCAGTGCGAGCGCGAAGTGAAGCGATCAGCCGGAAGGTCGCAGTAGCCGGGTCGATCGCGGTCATCCTGGCAGGAGCGTACTGGTTCGTCGAAAGGGTATTCTTTTCAAGCACATCCTAATTGCCAACTATTCCTTCCATCCGTGTGTCTATGAATATCGAAACGTGGATGGGTCCTCCTGACGAGTCAGATCTTATTGCCAGAGCCCAGAGCGGTGACCTGGATGCCTTCTGCCTGCTGGTATCCGGACATCAACGGGTGATGTACGCTCTGGCACTTAGATTCTGCAGCAACCATCATGACGCCGAAGATCTCGTTCAGGACGTCTTCCTCAGCGCCTATCGCGCGATTCGAGGTTTCCGAAAAGAATCCACTTTTCACACGTGGCTACGCCGGATTATGGTGAACTCCTTCATGAGTCACAAACGACGCAGGGAACTTCCAGCGATGGACGTAGCCGATGGTGCGGGTTATGCCGCTGCGGGGTCCGATCGTTCAGCGTTTAACAACGTCGTCGTCCAACAGATTCTGCATCGCCTGGACGCGATTCCAGCTCGCCAGAAGCTGATGTTCATCATGAAGCATCAGGAAGGATTGACCTGCGAGGAGATCGCGGAAAATTTTGGTACCAGCGTGGGCACCGTTAAGAAGACTCTCTTTCGCGTTGTCGACCGGCTGCGCAAGGAGTTTCACACGCCCGAGATTCGTATCAGTGAGGGAAGGAATGCACGATTGTCAGAGATTCCGTGAAGAGTGGATAGCCGGGTCCGTCGAAGCGACCAGCTGCGAGAGCTGTCGTCACTTCTGCGATGAAGCGGAATTTGTCCTGACCACTTTGAGCGCGTCATCGAGTCCTGTTCCGCATGCCTCGGACCTGTACTGGACCGGAATGGAAAACCGGCTGCGCGCAAGGATCCTCGAAGCAAACGCCGTGGCGGAACGGCGCTCCTCACGGCTTCGGTGGATGACCGCTGTTGCGGCAGCGGCTTCGCTGGCCATCGTTCTCACGTGGGGAAGTCTGCGGCTTCCCGGTCCGTCATCAGAACTGCCAATGACGCCCATGAGTATCGAGTTCGATAGCAACCACATCGCAGACCTTGACCCCGGGGTGGTGAAGTTCCTGGGGCAATCGGAACTCTTCGTTCGCAGCTTTAGCAAGATTGATCCGACGTTTGAGCCGGATATCGAGGACGCTCGCGAGCGTGCGAGCCGAACCCTGGCAGGAATCGCCGTCCAGAAGAAAGCTGCAGCGGATTTTGATCCGGTACGCATCACGCTGGATGAATACGAGAGCATCCTGCGCGAGATCAAGAATCTGGATTCGCCACAGGATATTACCGATATCCAGACGCGTATCCGCCGCAACGGCCTCGTCGCCAATCTGAAGGCATATCAGCCGCGTGTCATACACGTCAGCCACAGATAGAGGTGAACTGAATATGAAATCCAATTCACTCCTTATAACTTTCATGGTTGCCGCAAACCTGCTGGCCGGAACACCTCAGCTGCGGGCTCAGACGTCGGCGCAGAATAATCAGGCGCGTTCGCTGTTCCTCGAAGGTTGCGATCTCTGGGATGAGGGTAACTTTGTTGCCGCAGAAAGAAAGTTTCGCGACGCCCTGATCAGATATCCCAAAGCAGACCAATCTGACCGCACTTCTTACTATTTGATTACCACGCTCATCAATCTGGGCCGCGCGGATGAGGCGCGCGCTGAAATTCTGAATTTTTACAAAGCTTATCCTCACTCCACGTGGCGCAGCGATGTCGAAGAAAAGCGGCTCATGCTCAGCGAGCCCTCACGAACCACACCCAGAGGCAATTCGGTTGCCCGTGGGTTTTCCGTCCCACCGGGGCAGTACAAATTTGTGCCTGGCCCTTTTCCGGTGAACGGTCACATCTCGCCGAGCCCGAGTCTCGAACAGGAACAACTGCGCATCATCGTTCAGAACGATGCGAACAAAGGGATCGCCGTGGCGAGGGACCGCCTGAAGGTTAATCCGTCCGATCCTGCCGTCATTTCCAACTTCGTCACGATCGCTGGCAGCGGGTCACCGCAGGCATTTCCTTTTTTCGTCGTGCTGGCAGGAAAAGGCCCCAACTCGCACACGCGGGACCAGGCTCGCTTCTGGATCGGCCGTTTGAAGAATGACAATGATGCTGTCGGCAAGGGGCTCGTCGAAATCGTGAAAGAGAAAGATGGCGTTCCTACAGTTGTCGAAGTCTTTAGCCGTATTAATCCCGCTGCAACCCAGAACGTTCTGAACCAGGTCGTTGAATTGCCAAGCGTTGAAAAACTGGACGCGCTCGAAAAGATTTACAAGAGCACGACGGTCCAGCCGGTGCGATCTCAAATCGTGCAATCCGCGGGTTCCATGCCGGAGCCGGCGGCGCGCGATTTTTTGACAGAAGTTGCAAAGACCGAGAGCAATGTTTCTATACGGCTTGCGGCAATCCATACGCTGTCCATGCGGCCCGATGTCGACGTCAAAACGCTCGAAGACATCCTCAAGACCTTGATTGGCAAAGTGCCTGTACGGCCGGGACTGCAGCCGGGCACTCGTGGGCAGGATCGCGAGGTTCAGGCCACGCGACACTTCAACAGCGAACGATAACTCACGGCTTCGTCAACAGGTCCCACTGTTCGCCCGAACGCTGCATCACGTTGCGCAAATCTTTCGTGAAGCGTACCGCTCGGCGATGGATGCACGCGGATCCATGGTCTCCCGGAGTTTTTGTCGCCGTATTCGGAAAAGTAATGTAGGAACCGAGGAGCGGATATACCTGGTCCTTACACTGCATCGCGCGATCAGGGGGACAGGAAGGTCTTTCGGTCAACGCTGTGCAGGGTTGTATTCGAGGACAACGTCAATATTGTCGGGCGCCTTTCGTTCATCGACCTTGAGCAGACTTTCGAGAAGGTCGATCCGTCCCGAGGCGATCGATTTGATCGAATACCCGTCCGGAAGATTCCCAACCGTCGTGCGGTATTGACTGGCGGCCAGAGGTATTGCAAACGTTCCGTCTGCCGCAACACTTGTCGAACTGACGCCGGTAATCGCGTGACGAAAAATTATGCTCACGAGAGGGCGCAACGGATAAAGCTTTCCTTCCGCGTCCACGACCCTCACCCTCCCGGCCACTTGTGTGCCTGCTGGAATCGCACTATCAGTCTCGTCGTATTGCCTCTGGACGACTTCCATGCGCGGACTGCGTGCGAGTGTTTCGAGCTGTATGACGATTTCCTGCGGTACGGTTGTGGAATCAACCCGCAGCGGTCTCCGTGTAATGTCGACACCGCCAAAGGAAATCTTTTTTACCGAGAATTCCGGTGGAAGCCTGGTCAGCGAAATCTGGTTTTCCCCTTCGGGGACACGGAGTTGGAAGCTGCCGTCAGAGTGGATCCCGGTCGCCGCCGTAAATGTGGGCTGCGTTGCCTCTACTGTCGCATGTGGACCCAGGTCCCGGCCTTCAAGGAGAACGCGTCCCGTTATTTCAATTTGCAAAGGAACCACGATCTCCAGATCGCGGATCGCAGTCTCGCCGATGTTCACACGTCGACTCGTGGCAGGCGCTGCAGGAAGTGACCGCAACATGTACGCTCCGGGCGGAACGGCAGGAAACTCAAACTTTCCGTCCGGTC
>DASTBJ010000212.1:0-12931 GCA_035712125.1 Terriglobia bacterium | reverse complement strand
GATTTCCTCCACATGCGATGCTTTCACATGGATGACATTATCGACGTTTTGTAACGGGCCTTCGAAAAGCAGGAACTTGCCCTGAATGATCGTTGCACGGTACCGATCGAGGGTGTCCGGCGTGACGATAATGTTTGCAATACCGGTTTCATCCTCCAGGCTCAGAAAGACAAATCCCTTCGCCGTACCCGGACGCTGCCGCGCAATAACGCATCCGGCGACGCGAACGAATCGACCATTGGCAATATCTGCAAGATCTCTGGCGCGCAGGATTCCGCGAGGGTCCAGTTCTTCGCGGCAATAAGCCATCGGGTGCGGACCGATGGTCATGCCCGTGCCTTCGAAATCGGCAAGGAGGCGTTCCTCCGGCGTCATGACGGCGAGCGGGGAAGACTCTTCGCCGGGTTCAAGGGTCTCGAGCAGAGGACCCGTGCGCTGGGCCGCGCGTTCCACCTGCCAGAGCGCATCGCGCCGATGCCAATGATTTGCCGGATCCAGGAAGTTCAGCGCTCCGATTTCCGCAAGCTGGACGAGTTCGTTCTTTTGAAGTTCAGGAACGCGGAGAACGAGGTCATCGATGGACGTGAAGGGTTTCGCGTTGCGTGCACCGGCGAGCGCATGTCCGGTGGTTTCACGAAGCCCGCGCACGTAGCGCAGACCGATGCGCAGGGCGAGCGCTGAACTCCCCTCAGGGGAGTCTTGTATAAACGTTTCCAGCGTGCATTCCCAGTTTGACCGCGTCACATCGATCGGACGTACTTTCAGGCCATGCCGTTGCGCATCCTTGACCAGTGTTGCGGGACTGTAAAATCCCATCGGCTGATTGTTCAGTATGGCCGCTGTGAACGCGGCCAGGTAATGGCACTTCAGATACGCGCTTGCGTAAGCAATTAACGCGAAGCTGGCCGCGTGGGATTCGGGAAATCCGTACAATGCGAACGATGTGATGGAATGGATGATTTCATCCTGCGTGGATCCTGTAATTCCATTGGCCGTCATGCCCGCGCGCAGTTTCGTTTCGATTTCTGCCATCCGCCGTTCGGAACGTTTGAAGCCAAAAGCGCGCCGCAATTCTTCTGCCTGTCCTCCTGAGAATCCCGCGGCAATCATGGCCATGCGCAGCAGTTGTTCCTGGAAAAGCGGGACGCCGAGCGTGCGCTCCAGCACCGACTCCAGCGATGGATGGGGATAACTCACCTTCTCGCGTCCCTGACGCCGGTTCAAGTAGGGATGCACCATCTTTCCGACGATCGGTCCGGGGCGGATAATCGCGACTTCCACGACGAGATCATAAAAATGATCCGGGCGCATTCTCGGCAGGCATGCCATCTGTGCGCGGCTTTCGATCTGAAACATGCCGACCGTGTCCGCCTTCTGAATGGCCTCATACGTCTTGTGATCATTAGCCGGCAGATGGGCGAGATCCACCTCTTCGTTCTGATGTTTGCGAATCAGCTGGATCGATTCCTCAAGCACAGCCATCATTCCAAGCCCCAGCAAGTCCACTTTGATAATGCCCATATCCGCGCAATCGTCCTTATCCCACTGCACGACAGTGCGTCCCGGCATCGTGGCAGGCTCCAATGGGACGACAGCATCCAGTTGACCCTGGCAAACAATCATGCCCCCCGAATGCTGGCCGAGATGACGGGGAAGATCCTGCATGCCGAGACAAAGTTCCAGAAACTTGCGAACGCGCGCATTTCGAAGATCAAACCCGCTGCTGGCAAACTGTCCCTGAAGCGTGTCGAACGAGTCCTTGTATTCCCAGTTCGAGGCGAGTTTTGAAAGGCGCTCTATGGACGCCGTGTCAAACTCCAGAACTTTCCCGGCTTCGCGCGCAGCGGATCGGCCTCGGTACGTAATGACGTTTGCTGTCATTGCGGCGCCGCGCGGGCCATAACGTTCGTAGACGTATTGGATGGCGCGCTCACGCTGATCGCCGCTGGGAAGATCCAGATCGATGTCCGGCCACTCCCCACGCTCTTCGGAAAGAAAGCGTTCAAAAAGCAGATCCATGCCGATCGGGTCCACGGCTGTAATGCCGAGGACATAACAAACGGCGCTGTTTGCTGCGGAGCCGCGTCCCTGCACGAGAATGTTGTTTCGGCGGCAGAACTCCACGATATCCCAGACAATCAGGAAATAACCTTCGAGTGAAAGCTTCTCGATCAATTGCAGCTCGCGTTCGAGCTGCCTTTTGTGCCGTTCCTCGTAAGGCCGATAACGCGCACGCGCCCCTTCATCCACGCGCTTTCGCAGAAAGGAGATCATCGTGTCGCCACTCGCAACCGGATATCGTGGAAACTCGTATCCGAGATCTTCGAGGGTGAACTCGAGGCGAGACGAGAGTTCCTTCGTATGGGCGATAGCTTCGGGAATGTCCGCAAAGATCCGTGTCATTTCCCGGGAAGGTTTTAAACAGCACTCCGCGTTGCGCGCCAGCAGCCGCCCGGCTGTTTCCAGAGTGCAATGGTTGCGGAGGCAGGTAAACACGTCAAGGATCTCGCGTTCCAGCGCCGTGGTATAGCGCACGCCGTTTGTTGCCAGTACGGGAAGCTTCAGGGTTTGCGCAATCTCCACAGCACGCTGGTTCACTGCTTCCTGATCCCGAAGGAAATGTCGCTGAAGTTCGACGTAGACGCGATCCCGCCCGAAGATTTCGACGAGCCGTTGGGTAATCTTCAGCCCTTCGTGAAAACCTTTTTTGAGAGTTGCTTGAGGCAACGGGCCGCGTTCGCCTCCTGTCAGGCAAATGAGACCTTCTGAATAGTGATGCAATTGCTGCTCGGAAACGGACGCCGTTCCTTTGCGAGCGCCAAGCTTGCTCTCGGTCAACAGGCGGCACAGATTTTGATATCCCCTGCGATCGGCAGCGAGAAGAGGAAGCGCGCATCCGGAGTCCAGCGAAATCTCGGCGCCCACGTGCGCATGTACGCCGGCCTTTTTTGACGTCAGATGAAACCGGGCAGAGCCATAGACGCCATCGCGGTCGAGCAAAGCCATCGCCGGCATTTCGAGTTCATGACAGGCGTTGATGAGACCTTCGGGAAGGGAAGCGCCATCCAGGAAGCTGAATGCCGAAGCGGCATGAAGTTCGACGTAACTCAATCGTAGATTCCTTCCGCATACCAGCGGCTTTCGCGGCAATCCCGGAAAACGCGGAGCAGGGCATTGCCGACTGCGATATCCCATTCCTCGCGAGTCCATTGCCGGTTGTTCCACCATTCCCCGGAGGTTCGCCAGGGACCGCTGGCTACCGCGATATCCCCGTGCATTCCGGAGAATCCGATCCAGCACGGCACATCTTCGATCGTGCGAACCGTCGCTTCGAAAGGCGGTCGAAAAATTCTCAACGCGCCGTGCTGCTGTCGTTCAATAGGCCCGAAATTCGCGCCGAAGTGTTTTACTTCGAACCGATCGCGTGCGTGGACGTTTAACAGTTGCGGCGATCCAACATTGTTTTTCCCGACGATCCCGGCAATCCGCGCAAGCGTTAGCTCAAGTTGCTCGGGTTCCGGCGCCAGCGGCACAAACAATCCGTTTTGAACCACGCGAGGTTTCGAAGGAATGGCCTCAAGCCGGACTTCGCAAACGGCAGCGCCCGGCGGCCTTGCTTCAAGGGACAGCATGAAAAGGCGCGTCATCACGCGAGGATTTCGTGCCGGCACCGGCAGTCTCAAGGGGAGGATAAACGGATCGTGCGGACGCTCGCGTTTGAGTTTTAAGCGCAGTTCCAGAGCCGCCAGCCCACGGCTGCGAAGCCGTGCGAAGAGAATGTCGCAGAGTCGATTGAGGATGAAGGTCAGAGGCTCCAGTGTCGTAATCGCATCGTCGAGTTCCATGACTTCTTCGAAATGCAACGGCTCTTTCCGAGGACGAAGTGGCCGCGACGCATGGCCACGCGCCAGCCTGTGCAGATGAACTCCCTGCTGGCCGAGCCTTACCGCAAGCTCCTTTGCAGGCAGTTTTGCAAGAGCGCCAAACGTCCGGATGCCCCAGCGTGAAAGTGTCGCGCCGGTTTCCGGATCAAGAGGTAATAAGGCGATATCGAGATCTTTTAACCGTGCCGTTTCCGTTTTGCGTTCGAGGATCGTGACACCAGGCCACGCGCGAGCCGCGCATACGGCAGCGTCCGGATTCGAAGCCATGCCCACATGGATCGCGGCACCCAGGCTCAAGGCACATTCCTGCAGTCGCCGGCCCAATTCCTCTGTCGATCCAAATAAACGATCCAGACCTTCGATATCCAGCACGACGGTTCCAACAGCCGTGTCTTCGACACGCGGAGAAAACGCGCTCGCAAAATCGAGCAGCGCGGGTTGAGCGGCGCCAGCCACCCGTGAATCAGGAACATGAATACAGGCGAACATCGTGATGAACTCTGGGAAACCGGCAGTGCGAATGACGGATCCGCAGGACCTCAAGATCCAGACGCGTTTGGTTCAGCAACAATCCATGAGACGGGACAATAGCCCGCCCATTCCACGCTGCTTTCCGGAGACTCGAACGAAGGACGACCGCAGCCGCGGATTTCGCTGCGCTTTCTCGTCCGATCAGCAGCAGAACCGTTGGAGTGTTTTCAAGAACACGCTGGAAGCGGAACCAGACAGCCAGAGAAATGTTCTGGATAGATTTCTGTGGAAGATCGCTGAGATCGAGGACCACAGCGCCAAAGCCTCCCCCCTGAAGCAGCAGGTCTGCACTGCGCAGCACCTGATCCAGGTTTCGGCATCGCACCCAGAGCAGCCGCCTCAGGTCGATGCCTGCGGCGGCTCCGGATTCCGGATCGAACGCATCGGATCCATCCACAAGCGCGCAGACTTCGCCTCGCTCAATCAGGGTGGAAAGGATGGTCAGCGCGAGGCTGGTTCTTCCCGATGAAGGCGCGCCAAAAATTTCAACGATGGAGCCCCGCGGCAGGCCGCCGATGGCGGCGTCGAGTGGGGGAATCCCCGACGGGACGTACTCCCACACCCGTTTCTCGACGTTGGTGAACGGGGATGAAGCCCGCTCTCCGAGTGCGGTTTCCAACTGGGCGCGAAGCAATGCGGCACGCATCGAACATCCTTGCGGCAACGGCCTCAGTTGAAACGGAAATTCCTGGACGGGTGCGAAAGTCATTATCTTGGAATGACTTGCCCAATAAGGGTATTTTGCGGCGTAACCTTATTAATGGTTGTTCGCCGTGCCCCGTCTTCGCCATTTCACCGGACCGAGCCTGACCGAGGAGTTTTATATACGCCGAACACTTGTACGGTGTCAACTCCTGTGGGGGCATTAACAGCGGGAGGAATCAGGTTGAGGTGCAAGAGGGAAGCTTGGATTAGAGAAACTTTCCGACGTACCGTTCCGCTTCCGCGACAATCCCGCTCAAAACGCCCGGTTCGAACGGATTCCGTAATCCGCCGATTTTTACCAGCTGGAGGAAACTCTGACTGCCACCCGGCGGACATATCGCCATGTAATCCTGCAGCGCGCGATCGCGATTCTCGACAGACTTTTTCCATATCTGAAGCGCACACGTTTGGGCGAGCACATAATCGATGTAATAGAACGGGGCCGTGTAGATGTGCAGCTGGCCCTGCCAGAAACCGCCGCGTGAAGGGAATTCGAGATCGCCGTAATCAGCCCACGGCAGATATTTCTTTTCCAGCGCGCTCCACTCTTTCTTGCGCGCTTCAGCACCGCTATCGGGGTTTGCATACACGAAGTGCTGAAACTCATCGACCGCGCAGCCATAAGGCAGAAAGACCACGCTTTCGATCATATGGACGAGCCGAAAGCGTTCGGCATCGTTACCGAAGAACAGATCCATCCAGGGGTATGTTAGAAACTCCATTCCCATGCTGTGAATCTCGCAGGCTTCGTATGTTGGCCAGCGATATTCCAGAAGCGGCTGATTGCGGCTGCTCCAGCACTGGAAGGCGTGGCCGCATTCGTGGGTCATCACCTCAACGTCGCCTTTTGTTCCGTTGAAATTGCTGAACACGAACGGCACGCCGAAATCCGAAAAGCTGGTGCAATAACCTCCACCCGCCTTGCCTTCTTTCGTGACGAGATCGAAGAGTCCCCGCTCGCGCATCATGTCGAAAAACTCTCCGGTTTGCGGGGAAAGCTCGTTATACATGCGGGCGGTATTCTGGATGATCGTCTCGGCATTGCCCCGGGGGCGAGGCGCGGGTTTACCGTCAAGGAGCTTCAGATCCCACCATTGCAATTTGTCCACGCCGAGCATTTGACGCTGGCGTTCCCGCCACTTTGCTGCAAGCGGTACGACATGTTTTCGAACTTCATCGCGCAAAACAGCGACGTCGTTTGGACCATAATCCGTCCGGAAGAGAAGCTTGTACGCCAGCGGAATGAAATTCGGATAACCGAGTTCTCGCGCCATTTCATTGCGGACTTTGACAAGCGCGTCATAGATGCGGTCCAGATCTGCCGCATGAGATTGAAAGAAGTCATAACGTTTCCGCGCGGCCTCATGGCGGATTTCGCGGCGTTCGTCGTGTAGGAACGTTTCCAGGCCACTGAGATTGTACGTCTTGCCTTCAAATTCGATCTTCGCGGAGGCGATCAGATCGGTGTACTGCATGCTGAGGTCCGACTGTTTCTTGAGGTGTTCGGAGATTTTGGGATCGAAAGTCTGGACCGCGGTTTCCATCGACGAAATGAATTGCCGGCCGAATTCTTTTTCCAGTGCGGACCGGTGAGAGTGTGCGAGAAGAGCGCGCCGCATGGCAGTGTTCCATTCCTCGATGACCGGTTCCTGGTCGTCGAGGAACTTGCGTTCGTCTTTCACGGCAGCGTCTCGGGTATCGATGGTGTATCGCACCTGGTTCAGTGTCGACATCGTTTCGTAGCGCGAACGTAATCGAGTCCACTCCCGTGCGACTTCAACGATGCCGCCCGCGTCGGCGGACTGCAGTCGCTGTCGCAGCGCTTCGTGTTGGGATTTCATTTCCTCCAGCGGCACTCGCCGGTATTCCATTTCAGCGAACGAAGGTGCAGCGCTCATAGGACTCCTTGGCATGGCGTTGTGGGGTTCGAGACCCGAAACTCTGACATTGTACACGCGTCATTCCGTCTTTCGCGTGCGGTCTCCATAATTGACTTCGGTACCGCGCACCAATAGAGTGACCGGCACAGAGTGTTGAAATAGTCGTCGTTCGAGAGTAGAGGGACAAATTATGAACCAGCTAAGGTTGACAGGTATCGCAGGTCTGTTGCTTCTCGGGATTTTCGTCGCAACGGCTCCTTCCATTGCCGTTGCACCGCTGCAACTCCGGGATTTAACTGCACAGACCGTCACTTCCCAGGCAACGATTGTGGCCATCGATAAGCAGACCCGCATGGTCACTCTGAAGGGACCCAGCGGGGAAAACTTTGAGGTTCATGCGGACGAAAGAGTCCAGCGTTTCAACGAACTCAAAGTCGGCGATATCGTCACGGCAACGTATTCCCAGGCTCTTGCTGTCCGTATCCGCAAACCGGGTGCGCCCGCACCGACCAAGCAGTCGGAATCCCTTGTGCGAGAGACCGATAAAGTGGGGGCCACGCTTACCCGGGAACAGACGATTACGGTCGTGATTCTTGAAGTGAATCCCGCAGCTCCTTCCGTTACGGCTGAAGGACCACAGAAGCGGCAGTACACCTTCCGAGTCCGAGACAAGAGCGAGATTCAGGACTTGAAGGTCGGTGACAAAGTGGACGTGACATACACGGAAGCCTTGCTGGTCCGTGCAGATCGGGCCAAATAGCAAGGGGCCGACGGGGAATCCGTACACGGACTTTCCAGCGAGAAATACCGCGTTCACCTGATTCTTTGGGGCCGCCGGGGGTGACTAAAGTGCCGTGCTGGTTCCGTGTGTGATCTGGGCTTCGGCTCCCTAGGGAAGTCCTGACGGATTGGCAGCAATGCCAGGAAAGGAAAATGAACATGCGTGTTCAATCTATTGTCCAGGGTTTCGCGAAAAACTGGTGGAGCCTTCTGCTGCGGGGAATTCTCGCCATATTGTTTGGCATCATGGCGTTTGTGATGCCAGGTATGACGCTTGTTTCTCTCGCCATGTTGTATGGTGCTTACGCTCTCATTGATGGTGTCCTGTCAATAGTGTTCGGCGTCGGCTCACGTGCCTGGTCGCTCGTATTTTTCGGGTTGCTGGGAGTGGCTGCGGGCATTTTCACGCTCTACCTTCCGTGGAGTACGGCCGTTGCATTGCTGTACATGATTGGGGCGTGGGCGGTTGTCAGAGGCGTCTTTGAAATCATTACTGCAATTCAGCTGCGGCACGAAATCGCGAATGAATGGTCGCTTGGTCTTGCGGGACTCGTGTCCGTATTTGTCGGGCTGCTGTTCCTCGTCCGGCCGGGGTCTGGCGCACTGGCGCTGGCGTGGCTGATTGGGGCGTATGCGATCATTGCAGGCGTGCTGTTGGTGAAGCTCGCGTTCAGGGTGAAGGGGCTTCCGGATCGGCTTGCAAGACTTTCACACGCGTAGCGAGGCGGAGTACTGGGACTGATCGGCGGCCGCCTCGTCGAGACTTTAGACACCCAGGGGCGGCAGCCCATAACACCGCGCAAGGTCATTGATGTACTTTCGCAACGGCGTCCAGACGCGCTCAGCCTGGGTTCCGTAGTTGCCCTTGACCATCACCTGATTGACGCGGCGCGCGGATTCCATCACGTCTTCCATTTGCCTTTTCGTATCCATGTAATTGGATGCGGGGCCGAATCGACGTCGAAGACGGTTTGTGGCGCCATTCAGATCGTCAAGCGCGTTGTCCAGGTCGTCCTTGGTACGGCTGGCCTGGTCCTTGCGCGCTTCGGTATTCGCAGCTGGCGCGCGTCGCCGAGTCGCGCCCGAGTCCTGGGCTGTCTGGGCGCTGTTCCTGGCCGTGTCGCCTCGATTCTCGAGGTAATCACGGAAATCATCGACGCCGTCTTCCACTTTTTTGATGTGATCTTCCACCACGGCCTTGGTGAAGCCGCCGGCCTGCGCCCAGGCTAAACCAGTCGCCACGAGTCCTATCATGATGATGAAAAGCAGACGTCCGAAGCCCGTTGCAGGGTGCTGTTTTGAGAATTTCATGGTGTATGTCCTCGCTCAACTTTCCGGGGGAATGGGTGTCCATGTGGAATCCGGGTTGAACTCCCGAATCGCTGCTGCATCGGTGGCGGTAGTCTCACCGAGATCTTTCTGCCAGACGACGCCGTCCTGATTGACAATGAACGTCATGATTCCGCTCGCGCCGTAGTCGGCGGGGTACGCGATGAGTGCGAACCCTTTGGTGAGCTTGCCATTGACGATATAGTTTCGCGCTCCTCCCGGAGCGTCGCCGCCCTGAGATAGCAACGGGCGATAAAAGTATCCATGGTATGGGTCACCGCGTTGTTGGGAGCCTTCGTAGCCTTCCGCCGTCGCCATTGCGAGTGCGGGACCGGCGGGACTCTCCGGTTCTCCAGGCGCAACTTCCCAATAAAGGCCATTCTGCTTGCCCGGATCGCTGCGCAGTCGTTGCGCATAGATACCGGCCGGAGCTCCGTCGTGACCTTTGGATGCGTACATTTCCTGGGCGGCTACGAAGCCGTGCATGACGTCAATGGCGCGCAATTCATTGGCGCCGATTCTTGTACGGATAATCTGTTCGGCGCCGGCAGCGCCGTCAAACCGCCATCGGTCGTTTTCTTTCACAAGCGGTATGGGTAGCGGCCAGTCGTCTTCTCCAACCAGAAGAACGAGATCATCGGGACCACCGGATACAAGCTGATGGCGTTCACGGTAACGCGACAGGAATGCTTCGCGACCCGCACGATCCGCAACATCATCGCCGGATTTCAGCAGGTCTTCAGTGCCCGGACCGAACAGGCGTCCGAGTTCGTCAACGTCGTTTTTCTCCGCTGCGGCTACCAGGGCTGTGATGGCCTCTTCGGGCGTCGCGAATGTGAGTGAAGAATCGCTGCCCCGACCGGGTTGTTGTGAGCAGCCGGCTGCAAGAACGAGTGCTGCTGCCGCGCAAAGGAGTCGATGCTTCATGAATTAGCTCCTCGGGAATATTGTGGCACTGCAAACTCTACCTGCGTGCGCGTCCGGCTGCAGCCGGACGTGACCCTGCACTGGCGTTGCCACGCGCGCTCGCAGAGCGCTGAAAGCCTCCACTGTTACGCGACTGGGCTCCCGAAAACGCTCCCCCGCCGCTGGACGCTCGATTTGCAGGTTGTGCTGAGGTTGTCGCCTTCCGATCCGCTGCTGCAGGTTTCGCTGCTGTTTCATAACCTCGATCCGCGCGAGCTGCGGCGTTAGACGTTCCTGCCGACGGGCGATTGGCGGGCTGGGCCGTCGGCGTGCTTGGTCTCGTTCCCGCAGCATTGTTTCCGGTCCGGGCACCCTGAGAGGCGCGCGGTTGTTGTTGTGCGCGATTCGGAGAGTTTGCAATCGGACTTCGCGACCCGCCCGACTTTAGATTCTGATTGTTATCGAACCGGTTGTAATAGTTATTGTTGTTGTTGATATTGATGTTGTTGACGCGAACGTTGTTGTAGTTGTTTCGATAATTCACGGGCCGCGCATAACCGGCGGCGGGTCGAAACGCCGGCCCATACACGGGACGATAAACGTAGGCCGGCGGATAGAACGGGCGCCCACCGTAGTACACGCCGCCATAGCCCCAGGCGGGATAGTAGTAATCGTCGTTCATCGAACTCCCTATCGCAATGCCGGCTGCGAATCCGATGAGCCCGATAGCGAGAGCCGTGCCGCTGTCGACACCATCTTTTTCTTTCTTGGTTTCGGTGGTGGCCGTGGACGTAGAACTGGACGCCGGAAGAGGGGTTGTTGTGCTTGTCGTCGTGGATGTGCCCTTCGGCCCTGTGGTGGTCGTGGTCGTTGTCGTTCCAGGAGGAGGTGGGGTCACGTACACGACCTGCGGATCATATTGCGGCACATACACCGTTTTCGAATCGGCAGGTTTCACTTCGATGTAGGTGTTGCCGCCCTCGGTCTTGGTCGCTACCGTTTGCTCCTTTGAGGATTTCAGATTGCCGACGTTTTGAGCTTCCTTTCGAAGGCGCTGAACGGCGTCGAGCACGCTTTTCTGATCGGTGTTAAAGGCGGATCCGAGCTGCTTTGTCCAGTCGATCTGCTCGCACATCATATCGATGACCGTTGGGAATTGCACCAACGCGAGCATCGCCGGTCCGAATCCGGCCTTTTGCGCCGCGGCATCTAGATCTTTACCGGTGAGGTTCTGGTTTTGAATAAGCCAGTTACCGCCGTCGAGAACTTCCTGGGAATTGATCGACGCGGCCAGAATCTGCCCGAGCAACTGATCCGGATAGAGCGCAATGGGCGCGAGCAACTCTTCAAGGGCTTCAGGAGTCCACGATGTCTGCGTGACCGCTTGTGTTGCCGGCGTCGCTGGAGGCGCGGCGACAACGGATTGTGCGACGAGTACCACGATCAGCGCGATCGCTGAAAACGAGTTTGGGCGGCACAGGCCGTCAAACATACGTATAGGTTGTCTGGTCATGGGGGCTCCACCGTTTTTGAGGCTCACTTGCAAGTTCGGACCAAGTTCGATTTCACAAACGTTAGAAAACACTGCGGGAATGGCGTATCCGGTAGATTGTGTATTCTACTGCCGCAGGTGGGGCGCAGATGGAATGCTTCTTGCAGCCATCTGCACCTGCAGGTAGAGATTCTACTGGGCGAAGCAATAGAACAGTCCGGCCCCCCCGGTTCCGACCAGGTTTGCCTGGCTGCACCCGCGCGATGCGTGGGCGGCGTTCCACGATGTGGGATTATCACCACCGCCCTGACGGTCGTGGTGACCAACATTGGCGGATCCTTCGCCATTGCTCGTCCAGTTATTGCAGTTGGTCGCGCCCATTGGGAGTCTGCCGTTCATATCCGAGCCGGTCAGGATGTCGTGCGTGTTGGGATTATCTCCGCGTCCGTTGACCGTTGCGCCCTTTTCCGTGATCGAGTTCTCCTTGGAGAGCTTGTTCTTGTCACTGTGGAGGTCGTCGACGTTGGTCGCTACGACGACACCTTTCACGTTTTGCCACGGACCGCGGCCGATTCGATCCCGAGCGTTAACGGCGGGCTGATTGCCGCTGGCCGCCGCGCTGAGATAAGCGCGCCATGTTCTGCCGGTGGAACCGGCTGCAGCGGCGAGTTTCTGACAATGGGCATCGGCTCCTGCCAAACCTCCCAGGTTGGCCCCATCTCCGGGGCCGGCACTCGTGATGAAGAAGGTCACGCCGGAAGCAGGCGCCTGCTGCGATAGTGAAAATTGAGACGCAGTCACGACAGTCACGGCCACGAGGGCACAAGCCCACAATAACCTTGTCTTCATAGTTCGATTCTCCTTCTGTTGTTTTCGTGAAATGGGATTCGTCCGCTATGGTCCCGTAGTCTATCGCGAATGGAGAAATTGTCCCCAATTTCTCACGGCAGTGGAGTTATGATGCCTGGGCCATCTTTCGAATCGCGTCGCCGATGGTGAAGGTGGCCGCCTTTTGTGCGGGCCGAAACTCCTTGAAGGTGTCGGCGAACTTCCCGGCCGCCGCCTGCGCGAGTGGAATGGTTGATGCAGTTATCATCGGGAGGTTTCCGCCCTGTCGTTCAGTTTGCGGACCGGTGTGAACCCAAAGAACTGTAAGAACGCGCAGGTTTCAGCAATGCCGGACGGCATACATCGTTTCTTGCGGTAAACTACAGGCTTTCCTGAATTCTTCCGTCGGGGATGAGCGATTACCATGACATCACGGGAAAATCCCCAATCACCTATACTTTCGGGGAGGTATGACAATGATTATTACCAGGAGCGTTCGATCGGTCGGTCTCGGGAGTGTTGCGCTGGTCGCTTTGATGTCCTTGGCAGCAAGCATGGCGGCACAGGCTCCGGGGCAGGGTAATGCTGCGGACAGG
>DASTBJ010000211.1:0-3546 GCA_035712125.1 Terriglobia bacterium | reverse complement strand
TGTCGCACAGCCCGCGCTGGATGACGCAGCACTGCCGCGGCGGCCTTCATGCTGCATGGTTTCGGCACATACAGACGGCTGACGCCAGGCGCTCAAGGAGTTCTTCAGTGGGGACTCTGCGGAGTCGGTCGCGCTTCCGATCGGTGTCTTCAATCGTCCAAATGTCGCGGGTGAAGGCATACATTTCAATTCACCTCGGATAAAATCAACCACCGCTTCGCACCACAGGCAGACTGCCTTAAATGGCTGTGATAAGAAACGGCAAATAGCGCTGCCCCGATGCTGACTTCACTCCGGGCGCGCTGACACGTACCCGACGCAGGGCTCCGAACTCCAGGGAAATTGGGGACGGAGGCGAAGCCGAAGACGTTTCAGGTCTCAAGTGCAGTTCAATTACTCTCAATCCGCCATCCGGCCTCCAGCTCAGCCCTCCAGCATAGCTCGTGCTTCCGCCAGCCGCTTCTGCAGGAGAGGATCCCTATCCCGCGCCAGCCGCTCCAGTTCTGCATCGAAGGTCTTCAGGCGGAGCTTGCCAGTGGCATATACCGCGCAGGACTTCAGCCACGGATCCTCACTGTAGATGAGGGCTGATATCGCCGCTTCATGGGTGGAGACCCTTGTGTTCAGAAACGTGTCCGCATACCGGATGCGTTCGGCGACGCTCACCTCGCTGTCGATAAGCGGAAGCAACAGGGTCCGAAGCGAAGGATTCAGGGTGTTCTCGAGAAATTCGAGCGCATTTGCATGTATGGCCTGATTGCGCGACTGGATACCTCGATAAGCATTCTGAAAGTCGATGTTGGGAAACAGCAACTTCATCAACCTGAAAATACGCTCAACTTCGCGGTCCATCGATTGTCGCAGCAGTTCATCAACGTGATTCTGCAACGCCCCGAGTATCTGATAGGAGCGATAGTGCCCCATGATTTCTGCCACCATCACCGTTTCAATAAGGCCGCGATCGAGCGGCGGGTGCTTGTGAAGTTCCTGAAGCTTGTTCAAGGCCGAAATGGTTCGAAATCGAAGGACGCTGTCGGCTTGCAGAACGTTGTCAGCCAGCGTGCGTGATGCTTGTGGGGTTCCGATTCTCAGGAGAATCTCCGGGATGCGGCGACGGATCTCGATCCTGAGGGCCGAATCATCGAGATATCCGCGGAGTGTATCCAGGATGGAATTCCCAAACATGGCAAGGGCATCGAGCGCATGGTCCCGAAGTGCCGGATCTTCCAGATGCTCGATGACGATCGGTATCAGGCTCTGCTTGCGGAGGTTCCCGAAAGAGCGCATGGCCTGGCACTGGACATCGCCGTCATTGTCTTCCAGCAGTTTTGCAAGTTGCGGCTCAAAGTAGTCCGGAAGAGCGCCTATGAGTTGGGCGGCGGCATGCCTGGAAGATGCGCCGGTCTCTCCGAAATCTCCAGCCATGGCATCGAGTATCACGCGCGCGGCGTCAATGTTCTGCGCCTCACCCGGACGCGCCAGGAACGCCACCGTCGCTGAGCAGATCGAGAAGTCCGCAAACTTGCCGAGTTCGTTGATCCTGGCGATGGGATCAATGTTATTGTGAACGGACAAGTAGCTCAGTGCTTCCGTCCTGACGCCGAGGTCTTCATCGTACAAGAGCTTTAGAATCGTTTCGTGCACAGACGTATCCCCAGCTTCCCGCAGAACCGAAATAGCCTTGGACCGAATTAATGGAAATGGGTGGTCCAGCAGGCCCTGTACGGCGCCGGAAACGAGCGGGTGCTGTCCCATTTCGTAGAAACTCAGCGCCTGAAGGATGTCGTTCGTGCTGGTGGAGCGAAGCTTCGACATGAGGATGTTGGATGTTGTGCTGTCGAGCACACGGACCGGACCATTGCCATCATCGAGCTCCAGTTGACGAATGTTTTCTCCCAGAGCCGCGACGTACTGGCGGCGGGCGGCGAACGCCGTCACAAGCCAAATAGAAATAAAGAACAGGCTGACCCAGCCGATCTGTGCGGGCGTCAGGCCGAGTCCCGTTGCAAGGATCACAAGCACGACCCCCGCGAATCCTCCCCCAAACCTCCAGAACACGCTGTCAATGAAGGTTTTCACCTGGAGTTTTGAACGAGCCGATACCGGCAGATACAAGAGCTGTTGCGCGGCCGTATCAATGGAGTAGCGGAATACCTGGCCGCTTCCCTTCGCAAAGCAGACGGCCCAGAGCGAACCCCAGATAACAACCGAGAACGAGCCGGCAATCAGGATGAGAGGCAGCGCCGCAAGAGCGGTCCCGATTCCAAATCGCTGCAGCACTCTTCCTGTCAGAAAGACCTGGGCAGCCAGCGCAATCAGAGACACATAACCTTCAAACTGCCCGAAGAAAACGGCAAGCGCGTCTTTCGAAACGAAGGTCGTTTGCGCGACCGCTTTGGTCTGCCATGCGGCTATGCTTGCAACCACCGAAGAAAGAAATACGAGCGTTGCAATCACGCGCAGGTGCGAGGACTCAGCGATAAGCCGCAAACTGTCCCATAGATTTTGAGGGCCGCTTCCGGCAACGACGGAACTGCTTGCTGTACCTGCTGGCATCCGTTCCCAAACGGCAATCACAACCCATCCGGCGCAAGGCAGGAGAATTGCCATGACGAGCAGCAGGCTCTCGGCCCCGAAGACGACCGTCATCTTTGCGGAGATAAACCCCGCAAAGACGCTGCCGAGAATTCCACCGCTGCCCAGCAGTCCAAACAGCCGCTTGGCTTCGCGTGTCGTCCAGAGAACGTTCGCCAGCATCCATACCTGAGCCGGAGCCAGTGCGCCTACGATCCCGTCCCAGATGTACAGGACCAGAAGGACCCAGGACGCCTGGTAAAAGTGGATCGCCCCCCAGAGGATGACGATAGTCACCACATAGGCGCAAAGACTCCCAAGCAGCAGGTTTCGGAGGCTGACCATCCGTCCCAGGCGAATGTAGAGAGCGACAACAAAGACGATGAGTATTGCCACCGAGATATCCAGATAGGGCAACTGAAGAGCACTGAAGCGATCAAGGACGAGGGCGTCCCGCGCGACCAGACCGATCTGTGTGCTTGCGATAATCAGGAAATTGAAACTGAAGAGTGGAAGACCCCGCCGAAGGTCGCCCGGCCGCGAGTGCAGCACACGTTCAATCACCATTGCAGCCGGATCATGCGTACAGGACCGCCCGCTCTCCGAGTGCAAGATGAAGCCGCTTCATTAAACCATTCATCTGAGTGAGGCCCAGGTAGTGCCCCAGGGTTCTCTCCACACTGCGCAGTTCCGCGTAACGTCACGGTCGGTCCCGTCGAACATAGGAAATTGGAAACCAATGTGTAATCTGAATCTGGTAGTTCCTCAGGCGAGCAGAGTATAAACGCATGAGCTTATTGTGGGAAATATGCGAACAAGGAAACGTCAATCTCGGTGCAGTCCGGACACATAGGTAACAAAGATTACCGGAGACATAGGTAACACTTTTAAGGGTATGGAGGATGGCCCATGCCCTGGAAAGAGGTTACTGCAGTGAACGAACGAATGGAGTTTGTGTCTCGACTGAACGCA
>DASTBJ010000210.1:0-7665 GCA_035712125.1 Terriglobia bacterium | reverse complement strand
GTTAATTGTTATCGTCGGATGCGCCTTCGGCGCTGGCTTTTAAGAAAACGACAGCGCGAAGCTCATCCGACGATAACAATTAACAATTAGCTATTACCCATTAATAAATCTGTCGCGAATTTCCCCCGGGTTTTCGTTTACTTCTTCGGAAACTTAACCGACTTCTCCGTTTCGTAAACCCTCTCAGCCGAAACGGCTCCGTCCACCCACGGACTGTTCATCCGTTGGGCGCGCACGTGCACACGAAGCTTCTTGTCCTTACCCTTCATTGCACGGAGCGTATCCTCGTCCATCTTCAGCGTGAATAAAACCGTCTTTGCGGTGTTTTCCGCCTCGGTCTGAAAGATCAGCGTCTCGTCTTTGTGACTCTTTTCGGTGAAGACCGTGATGAGGTACTTCGTCCTCATGGCTTGCGCCCCGGGCAGCGCGAGCAGATCCGGCAGCGCGTTGTCTTCGACGGATACCGAGAAGGTTGCCGGAAGAAATCCGACACGCGTAACGGCCGGGCTGGGTCGCCTGTTAATCTCGGCCGTGATTTCCCATTCCTGAGATCCATCGGAGCTGTTGCGCAGACGCGTGTAGTGTTTGAGATCGGCATCGTCCTCACGGAAGCGAATTGTGGCAACCTGGTCGCCATACTTGTGCGAAACCGTTGCCGAAACATCGTGTGCGGGAACCATTCCGCTGGACTGACCGACGAAGTTCATTCGTGTGGTCTTCACACCGCCCGTCTTGACGTTTTCTTCGCCGCGGACCCAACTGGTGTACGTTTTTGTTTCTGTCGGGCGGCCCGCAAGGTTTTGATACCGATCCCCATGGCGCCCGTTATAGCTGCTGGGATACTCGTATTCCACTTCGGCCCGGAAGAGACCGACTTTCCCCGTGGTGCAGGCATCGATGGGTGCAGGAGTCGACGTGCACGTGCGTACCTTCATGAATTCCTCACTCGTGAACTCGAGGAACGCGTTGCCATCGGATCGCATATTGAGTCGTTTGTCGTCCCGGCTCCAAAACCTTGAATTCGGAATCTCGGCACCGCAATCGGAGGGCTTCGGCTCGTCTACGGGAGTCGCGACGTCTGTACAAGCCTTCATCTCCCTGCAATTAGGAGTCGCGACATAGCTGCTTTGAAAAACGAGGGGCCCAATCAGCCCGGATGGATCTCCATTCGAATACAGGCAGATGTTGGGCTCCACGGCCCTGGCCGCTTTCAGGTAGTACGTTGGGTTACTGGCATTCACCTGGTCGGCTCCCTGCCGCACCCGGTCAAGCACTGCGTCGAATTGCGCAAATGCGATTACAGACGTTCCGATAGTTGTCGTCGCCAGGCCGAGGACGAAGATCCATGTTCTTGAACGCATGAGTGTCGCTCCCTTCAACATCCGGCTCATCCTAGGATGAGGACACGCGGTCCAGAATTGAAAATCAGCGAGCGTCGAGCCGTGCTAAGATGCCGGAAACTCAACGAACGAAAGGCGGAAAGGTATGTGGGAAGTTCGAGTTCCCGCGATCATCCTGGCGGCAGGTTTGATGATGGGCTCGCCTCTTCACGCCCAAGCGCCATCCGGCATTAGCCTTCCTGCAGGGGATGCGGTTCGGGGGAAAGCGGTTTTCGAGGGGAAAGGCAATTGCCAGAATTGCCATCGCGTGAACGGCGTCGGCTCACTGTTCGGTCCGGATCTGAGCACGATAGGCGCACCGCCTGGACGCGGCGGAGGAGGAGCAGCCCCTGGCAGGGGCGCAGCCGCACCCGCAGCAACGGCCACGACGCCGGCAGCCGTTGCAACTCCCGCACCCAATCCTGTTCCCCCGGTGCCCGAGGCTCCACGTGGAGGAGGAGGCGGCGGTGGCAACCGCGGAGGTCAGGGTAATGTCGGCGCAACCGCGCCGACGCCGCAACAACTCGCTCAGTCCATCCTGGATCCGAATGCCGCAGTATCGGTGCAGAACCGTTATGTGACTCTGAAGATGAAGGACGGTAAGACCGTCGTCGGAAAGCTGCTCAGCATTGACACTTTCTCTGTTCAGGTTTTTGATTCCAACGAAAAACTGGCGAACATTTCCCGGGACAACGTGCGGGAGATGACGATGACGTCGCCGATGCCGTCCTATAAGGAAAAACTCACGACTCAGGAACTGGCCGATGTCGTCGCTTACCTGGTCTCGTTGAAGGGGCAATAGGTCCACTTAGCATAAGGAGACTGAGATGAAACGAAGAGTGCTGACACTGGGCGCATTGGCGCTTCTGGTTTTCGCGACGATCGCTCTTCAGGCGCAGGTGACCTTCGACCGCCTCCTCCACACGGAAAAAGAGCCACACAACTGGCTAACCTATTCGGGAAACCTTCTGGGGCAGCGATACAGCCTGCTGAATCAAATCAGCACGGGCAACGTGAAGAACCTGGAGCTGCAGTGGGTGTGGCAGGCCGGATCCCTGGAAAAATACGAAACGACATCGCTGGTGGCCGAGGGCGTTCTTTACACGATTCAGGCCCCGAACAACACCAACAACACGGACGGCTTCACGCAGATCGTCGCTCTGGATGCCGCCACAGGTCGTCCCTTCTGGACGTTCCGTTACAACATCCCCCAGACGGCAAGAAACTGTTGCGGTCGCGTCAATCGCGGGCTGGCGATCCTCGGTGACACGCTCTTCATGGGTACGCTCAACTCGCATCTGATTGCCGTTAATGCAAAGAACGGCACGTTGATCTGGGACACCACGGTGACGACGACTCCTGGGTACCCGATCACGGTGGCTCCACTTGTGGTCAAAGACAAAGTCATTATCGGAACCGCTGGAGGAGACGGAAACATACGCGGTTACATCGCTGCATTCGACGCAAGAACCGGAAAGGAAGTGTGGCGTTTCTACACCATCCCGGGAACGGGAGAACCCGGCAACGAGACATGGCTGGGCGAATCCTGGAAGACGGGAGGCGCGGGCGTATGGACAACCGGATCCTACGACCCTGAAACAAATCTCACGTTCTGGGGAACGGGTAATCCAAACCCGACCGGCAATGGCCCCATCCGTCTCGGCGACAACCTTTATTCCGATTCCGTTGTTGCCCTCGACGCCGATACCGGCAAGCTGAAGTGGCACTACCAATTCACTCCGCACGATGAAATGGACTACGACTCCACGCAGGTTCCTGTGCTTGCTGACGTCGAGTTCAAGGGAAGAACCCGCAAGGCCATGCTGTTTGCGAATCGAAACGGTTTGATGTACCTGCTGGACCGAACCACGGGCGAATTCCTCCAGGGTAAACCGTTCGTGAAGGTGAACTGGATGGACGGGTTCGATGCCAAAGGTCGACCGCAGCGCGTCCCCGGCAAGTTGCCGGGTGCTCGAGGCGATGGCAGTCCCATCATGCCCACGATTCTCGGAGCTACCAACTGGTATCCACCGTCGTTTAGTCCCAAAACAGGCCTCTTCTATGTTTCCGCATGGGAGAACTCAAAATCGGGCGGTGGGGGTCCTCGCGGGGGCACGAACACAACCCCAATGGGAGGCATTCAACTCGCGCCGAATACCAAAACCGAAGAGGAAGGGTATGGCGTGGTCAGAGCCTTCGATCCCCGCACGCTGGATAAGAAATGGGAGTTCAAGATGAATGAGATCACCTGGGCTGGCGTCCTTTCGACGGCGGGAGATGTCGTTTTCAGCGGTGGTCGTGAGGGCTATTTCTTTGCGCTTGATGGACGTGACGGAAAGCTGTTGTGGAAAGCCGCCCTGGGCGGACAGGTCAACAGCGGCCCCATGACCTATTCGGTGAACAACAGGCAGTACATCGCTGTTGCCGCCGGCACGGCCCTGTTCTCATTCGCGCTGCGGCAGTAGGATTTGGATTGCCGGGACTCCTGTAGTCCGTAAGTCACACGATTTGCAACGGTTCGGTTTTCGGCACGCGTCTGGCGCGATCTCCCCGTCCAGTCCCCCCGAATGTTCGCGGTTTTTCGCACAAGTGATTACTTTTTCATGTTAAACAGCTGACCAATGCTTGCCCGGACGGCCGGTGACGCAGGAGGACGCGATGGCCATCAATGACCCCGAAACCGACGACTTGCTGCGGACGATTGCAGCGGGAGTCACACCTGCCACTGGCGAAACGTTCTTTAAATTGCTGGTGCAACACCTCTGCAAAGCCCTCAACACCGACTTCGCCTGTATCTCGGAGCTGGTGGACGCGGGTTCTTGCAGTGCCAATACCGTCCGGGCGTTTTCCTTTTATGGAAACCATAAGTTTCTTGACGAGGTCGAATACGAGGTGGCAGGAACACCCTGTGCTGAAGCGCTTTTGTCTGGCTGCAGCTCGTTTCCCAGGAACGTCCAGGCCTCTTTCCCGCAGGACCTTTACCTCCAGGATCTGGGCATCGAGAGCTACCTTGGCGTTGCGCTGACGGGTTCCAGCGGTCAACCGCTGGGAATTCTCTCTGTAATGAGCCGTTCCGCCATGAACAGGGTGAGTACCGCGGAAGCGATATTAAGAATCTTTGCTTCGCGCGTTTCTTCCGAACTGGAGCGCCGGCGCGCCGAACGCGCGTTACGCGAAAGTGAATCCCGAAATACCGCCATTCTCGGGGCGCTGCCTGACCTTATTTTTGTTACCGACAGGATGGGGGTCATTGAAAGTGTCTATGCGACACATGCGCGCGAACTGACATCCAAACGGGAATCAATTCACGGAAAGACGCTACACAGCGCACTGGGTCCGGAACCGGCTCAGCTCATCCTGGACACGTCCGCGACGCTGGACGGGGACGCGCCGGCATTAGTTGAATATTCCATCACGGTTTCGGGCCAGCGGCAGTTCTTCGAAGCTCGATCGGTTCGTCTTGGCGACGAGAAACTCCTGATGGTGATTCGCAATACTACAGACCGCAGAAACGCTGAAGCGAATTTGCTGGAGAGCCAGCGTTTCACGCATCGCCTTGCCGAGACAACGCCCAACGTGCTCTTCCTGTTTGACCTGATTGAGCGGCGTAACGTCTATTCCAACAACCGCAGTGTCGACGTGATCGGATATACGCCGCAGGAAATCGCGCAGATGGGCGAAGGCTTTATTCGAAACGTCATGCATCCGGACGACGTCGCGTCGTTGCCGGCGCTTGGAAGGGAATATTCGAGCCGTCAGGACGGCGAAGTGTTTGAGCACGTCTTTCGAATGAGGCACAAGAACGGCACCTGGCGATGGGTACAGCGCACGGCAACAGTCTTCAGCAGGACTCCTGAAGGTCTCCCGCGACAGATTCTGGGTTCGGTTACCGACATCACCAGCCTGAAAGAAGCCGAGCGGGAACTGCAGGAACTCTCAGCGCGTCTGCTTAACATTCAGGACGAAGAACGCCGTCGAATCGCGCGGGAACTTCATGACGTCACCGGTCAGAACCTGACGGCTATCGGTCTCAACCTCACTGTTCTAGAAAGATCTGAAACACTCGATGACGCTTCCCGGAATATCGTGGCGGAATGCCGGAAGCTTTGTGAGGAGTCGAAACAGGAAATTCGGACGCTGTCATTTCTTCTCCATCCGCCAATGCTCGATCAGTTCGGACTGGTCGGCGCCCTGGAGTGGTACATCAACGGATTCAAGCAGCGGACCCACATGAACGTTACAATCGAAGGTGGGCATGACATCGGACGGCTGCCGTCGGAATTGGAGATCGACGTCTTCCGGGTCATTCAGGAAGCCCTGACCAATGTTGCACGTTACTCTGGTAGCGACTCCGCGACAGTTCACCTCTCGAAGACCGAAGCGTGCATCACCGTGAGAGTCGAAGATCGTGGCCGAGGTGTTGCGGGGAGAAACAGCCTGCATGAAAACGGTCAGTTTACTCCTGCCGGCGTCGGCATACCCAGCATGCGCGAACGGCTCCGCCATCATGGCGGCTCTCTGGATGTCCGGTCGAATGGCGACGGCACCACTTTGACTGCGGTGATTCCTGTGCCGGCCGCGACTGCAGCGCGATGAGAACTCTAGGTTGATAGGGCCTCGGGCAAAATACTCCTTTAACCCGATGCCTGGCAGGCCAATCCGAACGGTATTGTGGTAGTGCTGCCATCCAATATGGGAGGGATGTCGCTCCGGCTAGTGCAGACATGAAAATTACTCGCCGTAAACGCTTTGTCATAGCGGGAATTGCTCTGGTTGCAGCGGTACTTTTTCTCGTCACCTCCTCGCCTTTTCAACAGTGGCTGTTGCGCCGTGTCGAAAGCCGGGCGGCCGGCGCCGGATACCCTTTTAAAGCCGAACGACTTAGCCTCGACTTCACCGAACTGAAAGCATCGCTCAACGGACTCCGTTACGAAAAGGCGGGTCAGACTGTTCAAATCGAGAATCTGCAGATCGATCTTCCCTGGGATGCACTTCGTGGCGGGGACGTTCGGATCACCAGTCTTGAAGCCGACGGCGTCGTTGTGGACATCCGAGCTTCAGATTCCGCTCCAGGCCAGACAACAAGCTCGCCTTCCCAGGCACCAGGGCGACGCCTCAGAATCGATCGCCTCTCCATTCGTAAGGCATCGGTGTCCTATTCATCTGCAAAGACCTCTCTTAAGATTCCTTCGTTGTCAATTGAAGCTAAGGATGGACGAGGAGTCATCCAGCTCGACACACCCGCTTCGATCAGTCCGAACCTCACGGTTGCGCTTGGTCAACTTCCATTTGCTATGGGAGATGACGATGCGCAGTTCGGCCCCGCAACCTGGAAGGTTCAACATGCGAAATTTGGCGCCAGCGGTTCGGCTGAGGGGCTTATTCGCTGGTCACCAAAGTTTTCGCTGGAAACCCAGGTCACAACCGATCCCATCACGGTCAAAGCATTCAAAGACATCCGTCTGAACGCAAAAGCGACCTATGCCGATGGAGAACTGGATATTACTGAGTTTCGTGCCAGTCACGGCGGCGGCGATATCGCAGGATCCGCGAAGATTTCGGGGGCGGGTTCTTCAACAAGTCTTACATGGATGGATTTCGATCTTGCCCCGGCCGGAGTCATCGCACGCACTCACGGCACCTTACAGTTGAAGTGGCAACGTTCCGACTTCACTGATATCTCCGGGCAGGGCAAGGTCAACCTCGATAGCCGGGACTATGGACTGTCCGAGGCCGATATCCAGGTCGCGGATGCAAAAGTCACAGTTGATGCCCGTACGAAGCTTCCAAGTCTATCCATCCGTTCGCGGATCTCGACCGAATTGGACCGATTGCTTGCTGGAGACTTCACAGTGTTTCGCGGTACCGCGCGTGGAAGTATTCAGCCGCTCGCAAAAAGAACGCCGTATGAAAGGCTTGGCACGATCAACGTTGCGGCGGCCGCGGTTTTTCAGAACAACATATTGACCGTCCGAGGGATTGAAGCACGGTCCAACAGGTCCACAGCTTCCGGCGCGACGCTCCAAGTGAACCTGACCAATAAGCGTATCCAGGGCAATGTTCCGCGAGTTCGTGTGGATTTGCAGGATATGACCGCGGATGCATCGGGCGCGATCCATCTCTCTGCCAGCATTGATGGATCGATTTCACGGCCCTCGGCGTCGTTCACGGGAACTTCTGAAGGCCTTACCATCCGTAACGTTCCGGTCGACGAGCTAAAACTTGAGGGAGCTCTCGGCACAAACTCGCCGGGCGGCAAAGAAATTACCGGGAAACTCAGTGGAAC
>DASTBJ010000209.1:0-4532 GCA_035712125.1 Terriglobia bacterium | reverse complement strand
GCCGGGTTTGTCCCGTCGAATACCAGAGACGATCCGTCCGGCCGAAGCCCCTCCAGGCGAACGAGATTAGGAAGCTGTACGGCGATAATCACCGGAACCCGCTCCCCCCTGTCATTGTGAAGAATGCCAGTGAACAGTGTTCTCTCCTTCCCCGGTTTTCTTATGCGATCGCCAACCGCGATTGCATGAACTTCCAGCGCAGAAGGCAGGACATTCAGGAGATCCTTCGGCGCAACGTACGGCTGCTGTTGCGCGTGAAGTGTGGGAAAAAGGACCGCCAGGGCGATCAGGGATAGCAACGTGACAGTTCTCGAGCGCATACCGACTCCGCCTCTTTCGTGGCCGATAGACGGCCACGCCGCGGACTAATGCACATCACGCTCCGCGGCGGCATTGAGAGAACAAACGACTTATCGGATTTGCAGTCAGAAAGTCCGAAGTTTTGTCGAGGACTTGTCGGAGTTTTTCGCGACTATTCGCAGAGGACCCTGCTAAACGCGCGTCAGGATTTCCGGACCTTCAGGCGTGACTGCGATGGTGTGTTCGAAATGTGCAGAGGGCCGGCCATCGAGCGTTACGACTGTCCAGCCGTCTTCGAGGACCTTTACCTTCTCGGTTCCAAGGTTGATCATCGGCTCGATCGCAATAACCAGTCCGGGCTTCACCTTATAGCCCTTGGCTCCTTGAACGTAATTCAGGACAGGCGGATCTTCATGCAGAGCACGGCCAATCCCATGCCCGCAAAACTCGCGAACGATCCCAAAATGATGGGCATCGGCCAGTGATTGGATTGCTGCGGAAACGTCCGAAAGGAAGTTTCCGGGAACTGCTGCCTCGATTGCCTTGTAGAGACACTGCTCGGTAACCTTCAAGAGTTCCTGAACTTCCGGTGCAACCTCTCCTACAGGCACCGTCACCGCCGAGTCACCGAAGAACCCATCAAAGACCACGCCGAAATCCAGCCCCACCACATCCCCGTTCCTGATCGCGCGTTTCGGCGAAGGTATGCCGTGCACAACCTCGCTATTAATCGAAATGCAGATGCTCGCCGGAAACCCTCGGTAACCTTTGAAAGCGGGTTTGGCATTCCGCTTCAGGGTTTTCTCTTCAGCAAGGCGGTCGATATCGGCAGTCGTGATCCCGTCGCGCACCACCTCGCGTAGTTCCAGCAGGATCTCGGCCACGATGCGGCTGGCCGGCTTCATGCGTTCGATTTCACGCGGAGTCTTCAAATTAATCATCCCGTGATTCTAACAAGCGCACGCTATAATTCCTCGCGGAGATTGGAGGCCCATGGCAGACGGAAAGCTCGCAGGAAAGAATGTTTTGATCGCGATTCCCCATACACAGTTCAGGGATGAGGAGTTTTTTGAACCTAAAAAGATTCTCGAAGGGGAGGGCGCGACAGTAACCGTCGCATCGACCGCAGTTCGAATGTGCTATGGGACACAGGGTGGTTCCGTACAGTCTACCGTGACGATAGCCGACTCCAAGGCTGAGAATTACGATGCCCTCGTGATTTGCGGTGGTCCGTCCGTGCCCGACCTTTTCTGGAACGATAAGAAACTCGGGGAACTCGCGGCCGCGATGTCGGCTGCAGGGAAAGTTGTTGCTGCGATTTCACTGTCCACTGTCGTGCTGGCGAAAGCGAAACTTCTCGCCGGCAAGCAGGCCACTGTGTACTTTCTCCCGCAGGCTCTCCAGGAACTGCGGACTGCCGGCGCAACCTACGTCAGCGATCCCCTTATTGTTCAGGAAAAGATCATCCTTGCGGAAGGTCCAACCGAATCCGCGCGCTTTGGACAGGCAATTTCTGCGGCGCTGCAGTTTTGAGTTCTGAGTTTCGGGTCGTCAGTCGCGGACTGCAAGCCCTGGCTAGTTCAGCATCGTCGGCGTCTGCTGGATCGATGCCACAAACAGCGGGCGCTGAAACACCATTTTCCCGTCGATATAGGTCTGAATGGAGTAACGTCCGGCTCGCTCCAGCTGAACGTTAGCGAAGAAAGTCACGTTGTCTGCGTACCCATCGGGTTCGATCCTGAACGTCGATTGCGCCGACTGTGCGACGTCGCGTCCCTCCGGAGAGACTACACGTACCTGTGTCTGATAGTCGCCGGCGCCGACCCAATGATTTACTGCCGCGAAGCGAAGGAGCACCGCAGGGAACGAGGGTAGATAAACGTTTTCGAAGATTCCCATCAGCGAGAGCTTATTCCCCATTTCCAGGCGGACGTCGTCGCAGAGAATGCTGTAAACAAGTTGAGCGGTCATGATCGGCTCCTCATTTCTGCAGTTCACTCAGCAGTTTGCCGTGGATTCCGTCAAACCCTCCGTTCGACATGACTACGATGTGATCGCCCGGAGTCGCGAGACTGCCGATATGCTTTACGATCTCATCGGTTGTATCGAACGTCGACGCCACCTTGCCTCGGGTGCGGATGCCTTCCACAAGACGATCCGGAGAAAGCAGATCTTCCGGCCGCAATTTCGATGAACCGAACACGCGCGCAATCACAACGTGGTCCGCGGGGTCGAACGCCTTCATGAAATCATTTTCGAAGATCCTCCTCCGGCACGTTTGCGAGCGCGGTTCAAAGACCGCCCAGATCCGATCCTGCGGGTAACGCTGCCGAACGGCATGCAGTGTCTCGGCTACGGCTGTGGGGTGATGCGCGAAATCGTCATAGACGCGAATTCGATTCACTTCACCTTTCAACTCAAGCCGCCGTTTCACGCTCTTGAATGAAGCAAGGCCGGCCTGAATCACATCGTTGCCAAGGCCGAGCTCTTTCGACGTCACGATTACATCAAGAGCATTGCGAACATTGAATGTACCGAGCATCGAAATCGCAAACATGCCGACCTGAGTGTCGCCTTTCCACACTTCGAATCGCATCCCTTCGTCGGCCTGTTGCAGGTGACGTGCGCGCCACTCTCCCGATTCGATGCCTACAGTGGCCACGCGCGAGAACGCGGCCGGAATCAGTTCCTTCACGACGGGACTATCCACACCAGCAACGATCAAGCCCGAGCGCGGAACAATGTTAATCAGCCTCCGAAACGAAACCTTAAGGGACTCCAGGTCCGTGTAAATGTCGGCATGATCAAACTCGATGTTCTTCAAAATCACGATGCGCGGCAGGTAATGGAGGAACTTCGGTCCCTTGTCGAAGAATGCCGTATCGTACTCGTCGCCCTCAATGACAAAGTCCGGGCCCTGTTCGACCTGAAAACTGCTGCCGAAGTTCTCTGCGATTCCGCCGACCAGGAAAGAGGGATCTCTCCCCGCTTGCTCCAACATCCACGCCAGCATCGCAGTTGTCGTCGTCTTTCCGTGGGTGCCGCAGACCACGATGGAATTTTTGCCGCGGATGAAGAGTTCCTTGACGGTCTCGGCCATTGATGCGTAACGGAGTCCGGAGTCCAGCACATGCTCGACTTCAGGATTTCCGCGTGACAACGCATTGCCGATCACCACAATATCCGGAGCCGAGGCGATCAGGTTTTCCACCCGGTATCCTTTGTACACCGGTATGCCCAGACGTTCGAGGAACTCCGACATCGGAGGATAGACGTCGGAGTCGGATCCTTCGACCACGCATCCCTTCGCCTGAAGCATGCCGGCGAGCGATGCCATTGCAGTTCCGCAAATTCCTGTCAAATAGTACTTTGATGAGAGATTCATTCCACCGCCACTGCTGGTTCCAGCAATTCAAAGACAGACTTGGCATCGAGCTGTAATCGCGCCCGAACGCCGAAAGGAACCATAGCATTGGGTCGTGTCGTGTGTCCGGTCGGGAATCCGAACAGAATTGGAACGGTTGTATCCGCCAGGACATCCAGAATCACTTCCTGAAGGGTATAGCCCTGGTTCGACGTCTGCATGCAGTTCAACATTTCGCCGAATACAACTCCTCTCACAGATTCGAACTTTCCCGCCTGTATCAGCTGCGTGAGCATCCGGTCGATCTGGTAAGGCTTGGTGTCCACGTCTTCCAGCACGAGGATGGAGTCGGTTGTATCGATTTCGTACGATGTGCCGAGTGTTGCCACAACCAGAGAAAGACATCCCCCGATCAGGCGTCCTTCCGCGGCTCCCGGCCTCAACACGGAAGTTTCGTCCAGGGGGAAGCGCGAGTGTTCCCCCTGGAGCATCTCCAACAGGAGCCTCCGGTTATATCCGCTCTCACCCTGTCGGACCGCGGTCGCTACCATGGGTCCATGAAATCCGACGACTCCGCTGCGGTCCAGGAAAGACAACAACGCAGTGATGTCGCTGGAACCATTAATAATCTTAAAGTTAGCTCGGATAAGCTCAGGTTCAAGATAAGGGATAATCCGGCCGCTTCCATAACCGCCGCGGGCGCAGAAGATAGCCCGGACCTCCGGATTTCGAAGCATTTCGAGAAACTCCGCTGCGCGGCGTTCCGTAGTTCCGGAAAAGTAGCGATAGCTCGAGGTGATAACGGGGCGGTACAACGTCCGGAAACCCAGCTGTTCCAGTTCCCGGCAACCTTCCTCCAACAGCTCGG
>DASTBJ010000208.1:0-9820 GCA_035712125.1 Terriglobia bacterium | reverse complement strand
ACGGTCGTTCACAATAACCCGCGCGTTGCCGGGAGCATTCCTTAACACCGTTTCGACCTCAGTGATCAGCATACGCGAAGTCGCGGACTTGTGGCGCACCTGGACGAGGCTTGCGCCTCCTTCAAACAACTCCATCGCAAGCCGGACTGGGTCGCCGAAGGCGCCATCTGCCACGGCATACAGACGTGGCAGATGGATCATGCGATGCCGTGATTCTTGCGGGAATCGTTCATGTGCTCGAGAAAACTTGTGTAGATATCACCACTCTGAAAGTCCGGGTGCGCAAGGATCTTTTGGTGCAACGGAATGGACGTCATGGGACCCTCGACGATGAACATATCGAGGGCTCGTCTCATCCGGTTGATCGCCTCAGCGCGATCAACACCATAAACAATCAGCTTGGCGATCAGGGAGTCGTAGTATGGCGGTATGACGTACTCAGCGTAGGCCGCGGTATCGACGCGAACGCCAAATCCGCACGGCGGATGCCAGGTGCGAATCTTTCCCGGACTGGGGCGACACGTCACAGGGTCCTCGGCATTGATGCGGCATTCCATGACATGTCCTCTGAATTCGATGTCCTGCTGGCGGTAAGGCAGTTTCACGCCGGCTGCGATACGGATCTGGTCACGCACGATATCGATTCCGGTAATGCGTTCGGTTACCGGGTGTTCCACCTGCACGCGCGTATTCATTTCCATGAAATAGAATTTCTTATCCTGATCGACAAGAAATTCCAGCGTTCCGACATTCCAGTAGCCTATGTCCTTGATCGCCTTGACGACCTTCTCGCCCATTTCTTCCCGGAGCTGCGGCGTCATGATGACGGACGGCGACTCTTCGATCAGCTTCTGGTGGCGGCGCTGAATCGAACATTCGCGTTCTCCGAGGTGAACGGCGTTGCCATGTTCGTCGGCCATGATCTGGAATTCGATATGTCGCGCCCTTTCAATGTACTTTTCGATATAGCAATCCGGCACACCAAAGGCGTTCGCGGCCTCCGTTTGCGCGGTCTGCAGTGCGATAACGAGGTCCTTTCGGTCGCGAACGACCCGCATGCCTCGACCACCGCCGCCGGCCACAGCCTTAACGATGACGGGATATCCAATCCGGTGTGCCTCAGCCAGGGCTTCCTCTTCCGTACGGACAGCTCCACTGGTTCCGGGAAGCAACGGCAGGCCCAGCCTGCCCATCTCCTCGCGAGCCCGAGCCTTGTCTCCCATCATTCGGATGCTCTCGGCTGAAGGGCCAATGAATTTGATTTTGCTGGCTTCGCAGACTTCGGCGAAGTACGCGCTCTCGGCAAGAAACCCATACCCGGGATGAATCGCATCGACATTGGTGATTTCAGCAGTTCCAATGACGCTGGGAATATTCAGGTAGCTATCCTTTATGCGGGCGGGCCCGATGCACACGGCTTCGTCAGAGAACTTCACGTGGAGCGCGTCACGGTCGGCCTCGGAAAAAACCGCTACCGTCTTGATGCCCAGTTCCTTGCAGGCGCAAATGACACGCAGGGCGATCTCGCCCCGGTTCGCTATCAGAATTTTTTTGAACATTGTTTGAGATCGGAGAGCGCTAGCTCCGCTTTATCGCGAACAGCTTCTGCCCGAATTCAACAGGTTGGCCGTTCTCCGCGAAGGCCGCTGTCACCTGCCCGGCAACTTCCGACTCGATTTCGTTCATAAGCTTCATGGCTTCCACAATGCAAAGCACGGTTCCCTTTTCCACGAAATCTCCGACGTTAACGAACGGAGGAGAGCCAGGATTTGGCGCTTTGTAGAAAGTACCGACGATCGGCGCCTTCACGTGAAACAGATCATCATTCTGAACGGGGGTCGGCGGGCTTGGAAACGGCTCTGGCGCAAGGGCCGGAACCGGCTTCGCCTGAACGGGCGGCATCGGCGCCTCGTGAACAGTTTGTCTGGACTGTCGCTTTACCTTCAACCGAACCCCGGCTTTTTCGATTTCAAGTTCTTCAATCGATTCCCGGGATGTAAAAAGGTCGATCAGCTCTTTCAGTTCTTTAAGGGTCATAAATTCGAAAACGTGGAGTATAGCAAAGAGCGCTTCAGTTCGTATCGCAGGCGTCCCAAATGTTCATCTGGAGCACAGACAAACACGGCAAATCGATTCCTGGGGAGATGTCGGATGACGGTCATCGACGTCGTCGCCACGAGAATCTGTTCCCGCAGCTCGCCAAGACCCGTCCCTTTTGAGGTGTGTTCAACGATTCTGAGCAGAGTGGCCAGCTCGGAAGCAAGAAGAGAGAGATCCAGTTGCCGGTCGACGGCAGCCGAATCCAACACTTTGCCACCAGCGTCCAGAATCAGAAAAGCACGGACGCCAGGTAATACCACTCTTAGAGAAGAGAGTACCGCCTGGCATCGCGCCTGACGATCCGGCCGTGTTTCAGTTGACTCTCGGGGCCTCCGCGGCCACAGCATCCGGCTTTTTAACCCTCGGAGTTATGAAGAAGAAGAGTTCGGCCTGACTCTTAATAGTTTGTGTGTTTTTGAACAGATACCCAATGATGGGAATGCTTCCAAGGCCGGGAACCTGACGCACATTGAGGGAATCGGTATCGACGAAGATTCCTCCAAGCATCATCGTTGCTCCATCAGGCACTGTCCTGCGGGTGCGCGCATGCTGGGTACCGACAACCGGTATTCCCCCGACCGTCCGCGCCAAGTCCGGCTGGCTGTTTTCAATGTCCACTTCCATCACTATCGTTCCGTCGTCGGTCACCGTAGGCGTAACCTCCAGCCTTAAGGCAAAGGTGAGGTAAGTCGTGGTGATCGTATTGTTGACGTTCGTCTGCACAGGAATTTGCGTACCCTGCTCGATTTCAGCGGTAACGTTGCTTTCTGTTACCACCTTCGGCTGAGACAACAGCCTGGCATTACCGCTGGCTTCTGCAGCTGTAATGATGGCGTCCAGAAGGATATCACCTCCCGGCTGCAACAGGAACGCAACACCGGACGTCGCAGCGGCCGGCAAGTTGGTGAGCAGCGGCAGACCGCTGCCGCCTTCGACCGTAACTCGCGGGGGCGGGGTTCGGCTAAAGGGACTGGATACGCCGGTGCCGCCCGTCAGCATGTTACCGGTGTTCGCGCCAACCAAAAGGCCCAGCTGACTTCCAAGATCTCTGGAGAACGACTTGTTGGCCTGCAGCAGACGCGCCTCGATCTCGACCTGCTGCGCTGGCGTATCCATGAACTGAATGAGTTTTTCGATCCCGTCAAACTGCTCCGCAACATCCGTAACAATAACCGCATTCCGACGCGTTTCAGTTGCTACAGTACCTCGTGACGACAGCATACGGCTATTAACGAGGGTTCTGGCCACTTCGTCCGCTTTCGGGTAATTGAGCACGTAACTCTTCGAGATCGGCGGGACAGCCGCCAGAGCGGCGTCGCGAGCAGCCCGGCGCTGACTATCCTCAGACTGCAAAGTTCCTCGGGTTGCGATGCGAAGCACGTTCTTCCCTTCAAGGATTCCCGCCAGATTATGGTTTCTGAGAATGATATCGAGCGCCTGATCCCACGGCACATCTTTCAGGGTAATGGTGACTGTTCCCGAGACGTTCTGATCGACAACGACGTTTAATCCGCTGATCTCAGCGACGAGCCGGAAGAAATCTCCCAGGTCCGCCTGCTTCAGATCGAGGTCGATCGGCTCGCCGTTAAAGGTCTGCGGCTCAGCGGGTCCAGTAACCGTCGGGGCTTGAGTGCCAGCGGCCACGGTGATGCGCGAACTGAGCTGTTGGGCCGGCTGGGCCGGTTGCGCCTGCTGGGAAGGCCTAGGCGCCACGACAACAGCGGGTTCAACAGCTGCAGGGGCAGCCGCCGGAGCTGGGGGGGCTGCTGCCGTAGTTGTAGGTGTTGCCGTAGTTGTAGGTGTTGCCGTAGCTGGAGGTGTTGCCGTAGCTGGAGGGGCCGCCGCGGTCTCCGCTGCTGATGTCGCCGCCTGTTCGACTGCTGCCGCGGCCGCGGCCGGCGGGTTCTGCAAGACCGCTACCTTAATTGTCGGGGTCAGACATTCCAGCCGGACCCGAGGCAGAAGCGGAGTCGGCTCGTCTTTGGGAAGCTGCGCGGGACCCGCAATCAGGTTTATGGGAGCTTGAATATTGATGGGTTCGGCGTCGACATTCTCGAAGACCACGCGAACCACACCGGCGCCCTCATCGATGACGCGATAATTAACGCTCTCGTCCAGATCAAATACAATTCGCGTTGCAGATCGGTCAGGCGAAGTGAAATAACTCGCTCGGACACGGGTCACGCCGGAGGCAGCAACATTTCTCTGTGTGAAGGCAATGCCGTTCTTGAGCCCATGAAAGTCGACAACCAGACGGTGAGGACCATCGAGTTCAAAGTAGGTAAATCGAGGGGACTCACTCGAAGTGATTTTCGCTTCGAGCGAGCGGCCGCTGGAGCTGAACGCCACATCTTTCACAATGGCATCCATTGAGGATCCCGCCTGAACTACCAGCGTCAAAGCCGCAACGAAAACGAACGTGATCGTAAACTTCCTGAAATCGCACAGTCTCATTTCTTTTCTCCTGCCGAAGTCCCGGAACTCGCACCCGTACGCACAACGGTATCGCGGTTCACCGGCTTCCTCGTCGTCGCAGACACCATCCCAAACACAACTTCATTCGAACGGATCTCTTTGATCACACCGTCAAACAGAGAGTCTCCCTTTTTGGCGAAGTAGGTATTCCGTCCAACCACCAGCATTGCCTTGTTCATCGTCTGGTCGGAGGAATGAATGATCCCCGACAACCTTACTTCCGAGACCAACACGCCCGGCAAACCGTCGGGGCGAATCACAGGCACGATCTCCTCGACTGTTGAGCCGACAACCGGCTTTGATACGGGGTTGATGAAAGGATCCCGGCGGCCACCAGGTGTGTACTCGAACCCTGGCGGTACCGACAGTGCTGGAGGCGGATCGTCCACTTTTACGCTCTTGGCAGGAGCAGCTGCCTTCGGGTCAGGCTTACCTGGTACGGGTGTCTTCGCCTCGCCCCTGGCGGGCGCGGGAGGAACCTTGGCCGCACCGGCAGCCGGTGCCACTGGCGCCTTTGCAGGCCCGGGAACCGGCGGAACAGCATCCTTGGCTGAAGCGCCCCCTGGGGTCGCAGCAGGCGTTTTCGCAGCCTTGGCAGACGCGGGTGTTTGTCCCGTTGTCGCGGCCTTCGCTGCAGCGGTTTGAGAAGCGGCGGCAGACTTCACGTCTGCAGCAGACTGCAGATCAACCGCAGCCTTTTGTGCCATTTGTTCCTCGGCGCACGCAGACAAGGCGGAGAATGCAATCAGCAAGATGAGTATTGTTAGATATTTCATTTTTTTGCCTTCGCAGTCTTGGCCGGAGCCTCATCGGCGATTTCGCGATAAACGAATGTCGTGGCCTCGTAAGTAGCGCCTATGCTCAAACGGCCGATATCCGGTGCAGTGCCCGATCGGCTGTCGACACGGAGTTTCCCGACGTTGACGATTCTCGGAAGCTCCCGAATCTTCTGCAGAAACGCGCCCAGGCTGTGGTAATCGCCCAGAACCTGCATTTCAATGGGCCACTCAGAATAGGCCTCATGGGGAACGACAGGCTTTGACACGCCCTGCTGGATCTTGAGCCCTGAATTGCGCGCGGACGCCTGTACCTGCGACAGAATGCTCTCGATCTCCTTGTCCTGCGGGAGCACTTTTTTCAGTTCGGCCAGACGAGCCTCCAGCGCCTGTGCTTCCTTTTTGAACTGCTCGTATCGCGCCTTAAGTGCTGTCAGCCTTTGAACGTCTGCCTGGAGTTCGGAAACCTGCTTGCTCTTCGTATCGATCTCTGCAGAGATCGGCTCAAGCATCGTATACCAGAGGGCTCCAAGCGATCCGCCGCATATGAGGGCGATGATGAGCAACTGCACGTGCCATTTGAGTTTTGCAAATCCAGCCATTAGTTCGCTCCCTTCTCCGCCGTCTCTGCGGCGCGCAAGGACGGTGGCGAAAATTCGCAGGTCAGACTGAACGTGTAGTTACCTCTGGAGTCCTCGAACTTGGCCAGGTTGATGTCTCGGAAATATCCTGTGGACTTCAAATTCGCAACGAAATCGCTGAGAGTGTCCACGGAAGTTCCTGTCCCCGACATGCTGATCAGTGCATTGTTCTGGCTCAGATTCGAAAGCCAAACGTAGCGCGTTCGATCGATGGCATTCGCGAGAGCGTCCAGTATGACCACAGGGCTTAACTGATTCTTCCTGAGGTCTTCAATGATCTGAATTCGCTTTTCGAACGCTGCCTTTCGGGACTCGTAGATCTTTTCCTGCTTAATGACCGCATCCAGTTTGCTTTGCTCTTCCTTTAGGACGCTGATCCGATTGGTCAAGTCGGCGGATTGAGCCGTGAGATTCGAATACCAGAAATAACCAAAAGCCGCAGTGCCGGCCACGATTATCAGATGAAGCAGTGGCAGCGCGTTCGAGGGCGCTGAAAGTGCGGGTTTCGACGAAACCTTGGCAACGGGCTTCTTCTGTTGCTGTTGCTGCTTTCCGGAAAGGTTTACCTTGATCATCGATCAAACCCCCTCAAAGCCAGGCCCACGGCTACGGCAAGCGACGGACCTAGCGAATTAACTTTCCCCGCGTTTACTTTCGGACCGATCGTGATGTGCTTCAGAGGATTCAGGACTTCGGTGGGATACCCCAAAGTCTCCTGTAACTTGTCGGCCAGTCCCGGCGTGCGAGACGTTCCGCCGCAGATCAGAACCCGTGAGATTGTTTCGTTCGGATAGGTTTCGCGGAAGAATTCGAAGGTCTTCTGGACCTCCATGATCAGCATGTCGGTAATGGATTCGAGCAGAGGCTGGACCATTTCCGCTTCGGATCCCGACTTTCCCAGCTTCAAATCCTCCGCTTCCTGGAACTCCAACTGGAGTTCCTTCTGAAGAATGTCGGTGTACTGATTGCCGCCCACGGGAACGTCCCGAATGAAAAGTGGAAGTCCGTCCTTCGTGATGTTGATGTTCATCAGCGACGCGCCGATGTTGAGCAGCGCGATCGTCGAGTTAGGCGCAACCGTGTAATTGGCTTCGAAAACGTTCTGCAGGGCGAAAGCGTCAATGTCCACAACGTCCGCGGACCGTCCGGCCATACTGATCACATTCGTGTGATTCTGAATCTTCTCCTTCTTCGCGGCGACCAGCAGCACTTCCATGCCGGGCTCGGATCCTTCAGCCGGGCCGACAACCTGATAGTCGATATTGACGTCGGCCATGCCGAAAGGGATGTATTGCTCCGCGTCGAACTCGAGAGATGCCTCGATTTCCTGTTCTGTCGCGACCGGAAGAACAACGCGCTTGACGATAACGGAGTGTCCGGAAACACCTGCGGCCGTGCCCTTCGCCTTAAAGCGTCCTTCATTAAGGAGGCGCTTGATGGCATTGGCAACAGCTCGCGAGTCCATGATTGCCCCATCCACGACGGTGTCCGGGCCGAGCGTTTCGTACGCAAATCCGGTCAGTTGGTATCCCGTCTTGGACTTCGTCAGTTCGACTGCTCTGACAGCGCTCGAACCGACATCAAGCCCAACCACCGACTTACTCTTCTTAAAGAAATCCATAAGGCTCAATTTTTGACCGTCAGCTTCTGAGTGCGGCCCGGCTTCATGTCCAGTACGCGCTCGCTTTTCTGTTCCATCCATCGGTCCAAAAGATCCTTCTTGAACCGCCAACGATTGCCCAATTTGAAAGCCACCCCTGAAATTCGGCTTTCATTCAGGTACTTGTAGAGGGTATCCGGCGAGATGCCCAGGTATTCGGAGGCTTCCCGCAACGTCATCACATCCTTCGGTTGACTCATTTTCTATGCCCTGTCTCTCCCGACTGCTGGGGTGTTTACACCTGTCGAACCCCCCCACGTCACTCCACTTTTCGGGGCTCAACCGGGCTTTTCCTGCTATCGGCGTACACCCTAACAAGGGGTCTTCAGCCATAGCTAATACAAACTAAGATGGGGACCTGACGTGTCCAAGCTGAAAGTTTTATGGATTTCGTTTCTTGTTCTGAGGGGGTTTTGTGGGTGTTTTTCGGGTCATGAAGGCCGCGGACCGATGGAAATTCTGCCCGGGGTGATGGTCCAGGAATGGTGGTGGAACAGCGCATCGTTCCGCTCCGGGTAGTCTGAACGGTAGTGCGCGCCACGACTTTCCAATCGTTTTCGCGCACATTCCAAAATCACGCGAGCAACCAGCAGAAGGTTTGCGGTTTCCATCTGTTCGAGCGAGGGTGACGGAATCGGCTCCCAGTCTGCCTGCATCGATTCCAATACAGTGAGCCCCTCGCTCAGCGCTGACTCACTGCGAATAATTCCAGCGCCCAGCCACGCTGCATCACGGATGATCGAGCGAGCGCTTTCCGAGTGTCGCGGAACGCGGACGCTTGTTGTCTTTGAAAGGCTCGTATTCGGCGGCAGACTGGAGACCTGTTGCATCGCTGTGGCCGCACGCTTGCCAAACACGACGCACTCCAGCAGAGAGTTGCTCGCCAGTCGATTCGCTCCGTGAACACCTGTGGATGCAGCTTCCCCTGCGGCAAACAATCCCTCGATGGATGTTCGGCCATAAAGGTCTGTTCGCAACCCTCCCATGAAGTAGTGTGCCGCCGGCACAACAGGCACAGGCTGCTTTGTGATATCGAAACCCTGCTGAAGACAGAAGGACGAGATGTGAGGAAACCTCTTCCGAATGTTCTCTGGCGGAAGATGACGCAGGTCGAGATAAACGTTCTGATCCGGCTTCAGCCGCTCATAGATTGCCCGAGCCACCACATCGCGCGGCGCGAGTTCATTGACAAACCTTTCGCCGGCACCGTTGATCAGGTGAGCGCCTTCACCGCGAATGGCTTCAGAAATCAAAAACGGCGGGAGGTTCGGTAACTTCAAAGCCGTAGGATGAAACTGTACGAATTCCATGTCGCAAAGAAGAGCGCCTGCGCGGTAACCGAGCGCGAAACCGTCGCCCGTTGCGACGGGGGGATTAGTTGTTTCCCGGTAGACCTGTCCAGCTCCTCCGGACGCGACAAGGGTAGCTCGGGCTAAAGCTTCGAACAGTTTTCCCTGGCTGGTATATCGGACACCGCACGCACGATTGCCGTCGAGTATCAGTTCCTGTACGAAGGCAAACGGGATGATGGTGACAGAAGTGAAATCTCGCACGCGCGCCGAGAGTGCCCTCACAATTTCCTTCCCCGTCGCATCGCCTTGCGCATGCAAAACACGGGCGCGGCTGTGCGCTCCTTCCGTTGCCAGCTCGATGCTTCCGTTCTTGCGATCAAACCCGGTGCCCCATTCAATGAGTCGCTCGATCTCTCCCGGTCCTTCTTCCGCTAGCACACGGACAGCGTGCTCATCGCACAGTCCCGCGCCCGCGACAAGCGTGTCCGAAAGATGTAACTCTGCAGAATCCGATTCTCCAATGGCCGCGGCGATTCCTCCCTGCGCATACCGCGAATTCGACTCGCGGATTTCGGTCTTCGTAAGAATCAGCACACGGCCGGATGGAGCCAGATCCAGTGCCGCGCGCAAGCCTGCCGCACCGCTGCCGATGATGATGTAGTCCGCGTCGAGGCGTTCGCGAGCGTTGTTTCCAGTCACGCCAATCAAAATGGCACAACCGTTCGCCTGGAGCAATTCAGAAACGGAATCGAGCACATTGATAAGGAAGTGAAAGGAACAGGCAAAGGAGCTAGGATTACAACTCCCTGCGCGACGTGCAGCCAACCTTCTAACGCGGGAAGAGTCTGTCTAAGCACAGACTCACGAGGAGCGCTT
>DASTBJ010000207.1:0-4448 GCA_035712125.1 Terriglobia bacterium | reverse complement strand
TGTCCTGATGGCGCTTCAGGAACTCCACTGAGAATTCCGGACTGCGCGCCAGCGCGTTGCGGCCGGAGGTGGCTGAAAGGTCGCCGTAGAGATTCGGAAATTCACTCAACATCCGGTCGGTCATGCCCCCGGGCTTCACATTGTCGGTGGGATAAGCAACATTCGCGGGAACGTCCGCGCTGATATGCGCCCAGAAGGAATTCGCATGGCCGATGAACATCGTTCGGGGATATTCCTTCAGCAATGCCGGCAGTCGCTCGATGCCCGTGTTGAACGTGCCGACGCTTGCAGGATCTGAAAATTCCTGGAAGTGCAGCAGCACGGGCAGCCCAACCTCTGCTGCGAGTTCGTAGACGCGACGCATCCCCGGGCCGTCTGCAGCTACCTGAGATTTCATTTCTCCGAAACCGCGTGTACCGGCGAGAGCCGCTTGTTTCAGCCGATCGATTGCATCGGCTCGCGTCACGTCCACGCTGGTAAATCGCGTGAAGCGGTCTGCCGGCGCGGCGGCTGCCGTGGAATCCTGCGCGACGCCAGTGAGCAACACGGCGCGGGCAATGCCGGCTCCGTCCATGTGCTGCAGAGCGGCATCTGTCGCGCGGAAATGAAAGTGGGCGTCGATGACCGGAGAACTCCATGGGTTTGGCGGGGTCTGGCCCGGCGAACGAATAGCCATCGCGCCCACGGCAAGTTTCAGGAAGGATCGGCGGTTCCATCCAACGCGCCCTAAGCCAGGGTGCCTGGTGATTTTGTCTTCTGCGAGACTGCGTCCGATCACGATGGCTGCCTATTGTAGCGGGGGATTCGGGATTTCGGTATGATGCGCACACCAATTTTTTCAAACGCTAAAAAGGAATCGAAAACATGGCCACAACAGACCCGCGAGAAGTAATCGACCGATCACCGATGACGACGGCTCAGGTGGTCGTCGTCGCCATCACCGTACTGCTCAACGCCATGGACGGGTTCGATATTCTGTCCATCGCATTCGCCAGTAACGGAATTGCCGCGGAGTGGAACGTGACCACTCAGGCGCTGGGTATTGTTCTTTCGATGGAACTGATCGGCATGGCTGTCGGCTCTGTGTTTTTGGGTGGTCTGGCAGACCGCATCGGCCGCCGGCCGACGCTGCTGGGTTGTCTGGTAACGATGGCCTTCGGCATGTTCATGGCGACAACCGCAGGAAGTCCGGTCCAGTTGTCCATCTGGCGCATCATCACAGGCCTCGGCATTGGCGGCATGCTCTCCTGCACCAACGCGGTCGTGGCCGAGTTTTCAAACAAGAAGTGGCGCAGCCTGTGCATCTCGCTCATGGTCATCGGATACCCGATCGGGGGAGGCATCGGCGGATTGTGGGCATCGGGCCTGATCAACGCCTATGGCTGGCGGTCCGTGTTCTACCTGGGCGCCGCATTGACCGCGATTCTTATCCCACTGGCCGTTTTCCTCGTGCCCGAGTCCGTCCACTGGCTCACCCGCAAGCAACCCGCAAATGCTCTGGCCAGGCTCAATGCCTCGTTGACCAAACTCGGATACTCCGCCGTGAGCGCTCTTCCAGAGGTGGCTTCCGATGAACGCAAGAAGACCCTGGCCGACATCTTTTCACCCGCATTGGTGCGTATCACGCTGGTCGTGACTGCCGCGTATTTTCTGCACATTGTGAGTTTTTACTTTCTCGCAAAATGGACCCCCCGAATCGTCGGCGCGATGTTCCCGGCTTTGCCTCCCGGAACAGGCCCTCGCGTTCTGGCGCTGACAAACTTCGGCGGCGCTGCCGGGGGAGCTTTGTTCGGGTTACTGGCAGGGAAGGTCGGGCTGAAGCGGCTTACGATCGTGATTCTGGCCTGTAACGCGATCGCCATCGTGTTCTTTGGCCGTACACCGGAAGACCTGGGCACGTTGACGTGGCTGGCTATTGCGGTCGGATTTTTCGGCAATGCCGCGATATCGGGTCTGTACTCTATTGTCGCCTATGCGTTCCCCACGCACGTTCGGGCGACAGGGACGGGATTCGTAATCGGCGTCGGACGTGGCGGGGCCGTGTTGTCGCCGTGGATTGCCGGCGTTCTGTTCGACCCTTCGGGCGTCTCGACAAATCTCCCTGTGAACAGAATGGCCTTTGTCGCCCTGATGATGGCAATGGGATCGCTTCTGGCAGCCGCTGTTCTTTTCTTTTTGAAGATGAACGTCGAGCGTGAGGTCCCGAAGGCGGGCAGAAAGGCGGCCTGATTTCGCACGGTGCCTGTCCCCGATCTCGTTAACGGAGGCCTTCGAAAAGGTCGGTTTCGACCTTCCGGCCTCCGTTAACCGTGCTGAACACGCGATAGTATTCCTGTTTCTCCCATAGCGCTCGGTGATGGTCTTCCGAGAGATGCTCGAGTTTGCCGTACACGGACATCTGCGTACGGTGACAACAGACGGCACGCCAAACGACTGGCCAGACTCCGGGCGTGTCGACAACAGTCGTGATCGCCCAATCCGCCCACGGCACCGCCTGTCGTTCCACGCCCTCCACTTTCGAGACCAACTTCTTTAAAGCGGCCTGATAGGCATCCCATTTCGCCTTACTCCATGCCATGTAATAGAACTTGGAGACCCGATGCGGTGGTTCACCGGAATCGTTCCAGTCGGAGTCGGCCGCAAGAACGAGAGCGGCGCCGGTAAATTGCGATATCGCAATGTGGTCCGGGTGGCCATATCCTCCATCGGGTCCAAACGTCGCGACAACGTGGGGACGGATCCGGCGAATGTGAGCGGCGATTTTTCCCTGCACTTGAGCCGGGTCGGCGCGGTCCAGGTCTCCATCGATATAGTCCAGAAAGTGCACGCTGCGAATTCCCAGTTCTTTCGCCGCTGCGCGCAGTTCCGCTTCGCGGGTTTCCCCTACGACGCGCAGTTCAGGCCGCACCGGAGCATCGCCGAACCGGCCGCGCTCACCACGGGTCGCGGTAAGGAGATGTGTATCGATACCCTCGCGCGCATATTTCGCCAGAGTTCCGCCCATCCCGAGAGATTCGTCGTCGGGATGGGCGAGGATGCACATCAATCGGAGTTTGTTTTCCATTCCCGAAAGTATCGGCGGGCTTGAATCTGTAATTCAACGGGAATACCCAGGCATGGCCTCGGCGGAAAGCTCTGCGCATGCCCCGTAGCGTGCAGACATCTCCGCTTCGATGGCGCGCATTGTCAGCCACGACCCCGTCACAACTGCTGCCAGAACAAGGAGGAACCCGACGACACCGGCAACAACTCCCCTGTGCCTCCTTGCGAATATCGCCAGCTGGTAGCTGGTGCTGGGCGGTCTTGCGACAATCGGTTCGTCTTTCAGGTGCCGCTGAATGTCCGCGCTCAAATCGGCCGCGGAGGAATACCGTCGCGTCTTGTCCTTCTCCAGGGCCTTCGCCACGATGGTTTCGATGTCCCCGCGATAGTTGCGGTTGATGGAACTCAACCGCACAGGATCTTCCTCGCGGATGGTCTGGATCGCCTGATGAATCAACTTGCCGGTGTTGTAAGGCAAGCGCGCGGACAGGAGCTCGTAGAGAATCACGCCGAGACTGTAGACATCGCTTCTTGTGTCCAACTCCAGTGGATCCGCGAGCGCCTGCTCGGGACTCATGTAGGGCAGAGTTCCCACCAGTTGTCCGATGCTGGTCCGAAGCGTCGATGGCGTGTTGCTATCCGTGGGGCAGGCTACGCCGAAATCCAACACCTTGGGTTGACCGGTTTCATCGACAAGGATGTTTCCGGGTTTCAGGTCCCGATGGATAACGCCACGTTGATGGGCATGATGGACGGCGTCACAGATCTTCGCGAACATCTCCAGGCGATCCCGTGTCGAGAGCGCACGCGATTCGGCATAGTCCAGCAATGTCTTTCCACGAATCAACTCCATCGCGAAATACGGCTGCGGCCCGAATCCGGTGTCCGCTGTTCCCGCTTCATAAACTTGTGCAATGCCATGATGCTGGAGGCGTCCCAGGGCATTGGACTCCTGCTCGAACCGGCGAAGCAGCTCCAGGCTCGTCAAACCCGGCTTGATCAGCTTGAGCGCGACTGTCCGGTGGGGATACTCCTGCTGCGCCTCAAAGACGAAGGCCATGCCGCCCTCGCCAATCCTGCGAAGAATGCGGTAACAGCCGATCATCAGCCCTGAGATCGGTGCTGTGTCATTAGAAGCGGGAGTCTCGGCATCGGAATTCCAGGCGAGTGCCATCAGGCATCGCGGGCAGGTCCGGGCAAGCCTTTGTCCGCAATCGAGCGGATTTCCGCACGACACGCAACAGAGGCGTTCGGTGATGGGACCTTTCGTCATCGAGGCCCCGGCAGTGGGAACGACATGGAATTGGAGAGTCCATGACCGTTTCGCAGGGTAAACACGATGGAGCCTTGAACCGATCCCTGTATGGAGAAGGGAAAACGCAGCGTACTCACGCTGCCGAATGTTT
>DASTBJ010000206.1:0-10627 GCA_035712125.1 Terriglobia bacterium | reverse complement strand
GAACGGAAAACTATCTGATGGGTCTCACCCATGTCTCCGGACACGTCTCACCCATGTCTCCGGGCTATACAGGCTGAGGAGGGGAGTGTGACGATTTTCATCATTCGTTGTGAGCAACTGCTCATGTACGACTGGATTCGTCCAATTTCAAATTTTCCGCTTTCCCCGTCCTGTTCCTGGCCACATTGTCCCCACTTTCCAAGTAGGATTAGAGTATGAGCCGGCCAATCACAATGCACATGGCACGAACCGCGATGAACCAGGATCCGAGGATCCGCGAATGGGCTGAAGAGTTTCTGAAAGCGAAGGAACGCGTGGGACGCGAATCCATGTCCGATGACGACTTCGATAAACACTGGCGGTATGTTCGCCCGGAACGCATGCACGAGGGCGCAATCGAAGCCGTAACGGCCTATATGCAGGCTCAACAGACACAGCAATGAATCCGACATTTATTTATGGGACAGCGTGGAAGAAAGAAGCGACCAACCAACTTGTTCAGACTGCGGTCAAGGCGGGCTTCAACGCCATCGATACCGCCAATCAGCCAAAGCATTATTCCGAGTGGCTCGTTGGCGAGGCTCTCGAGGCTCTGGCAGCGGACGGTATTTCGCGCGATTCGCTGTTCCTTCAGACCAAGTTCACGCCACTCGATGGACACGACGATCGTGTGCCCTACGACCCGCAGGCGGATCTGAAATCTCAAGTACGCCAGTCGTTTGAACGCTCCCTGAAACACTTGAAGACGGATCGCGTGGACTCGTACCTTCTGCACGGCCCTTATTCCTATCCGGGGCTGGGCGACGAAGATTGGCAAGTCTGGAGCGCCATTGAGGAGCTGTATCGTTCCGGACGAACCGGCATGATCGGCGTCAGCAATGTGAACTATCTCCAGCTGAGCGCGCTTGTTGAGCGTGCGCAAATCAAGCCGATGGCGGTGCAGAATCGGTGTTTCGCCAGCCGCGGCTGGGACCGTGAGGTTCGCGAAATCTGCCGGGATCACGGGATCATGTACCAGGGCTTCTCGCTGCTGACCGCAAATGCCGGTATCTTGAAGCATGCTGAAATCGTGTCCATCGCAAGAAAGCTCGACGTCGGTGTTCTCCAGGTGATCTTTCGATTCGCGATGCAGGTGGGCATGGTTCCCCTTACCGGCACAACCAATGAGAATCACATGAAGGACGATCTCGGCGTCTATCGGATCATGCTCAGCGAGGACGAGGTCGGCCTGATCGAGTCGATTGCCGGATAAGCGGCGTTTGGCTCCCAACTCAAAACTCGGAACTTAAAACTAACTTTTCCCCGCAGTTTTCCCCGCGACCATCACATCGAACAGCCGCTGCCGCCAATAGGGCATTGGCGACATCACAATCGTACCGGTTCCCTCATACGTGCGTACGAGTCCTTCACCTGAAGTCACGGATCCAAGCAGCGACTTTGTTGCTCGCTGTACGGAGTACGTTATCGAGGCTTCGCGAGCGAGCACGTATTTGCCGTCCACGACCAGCTTGTCCTGATTGAGTTGGACGACTTCCACAGGACCCTGGGATTGCAGCACGGCCTTGCCCTGACCACCCAGCTTTGTCTGAAAATCGAGAAAGCCTTCGCCGCTTTTGAAAGCCGTGAGTGCCTTTTCTCGAAAGGCTTCGACCTCGACTTGCGACTCCGACGCCCAGTACGCTCCGCTCTCCGCGATCCAGGTTTTCCCGCCGACATCGAGCAAGTGGTAACCGCCGAAGGTGGGTTCCAGGAAGAGTTCCCCCGTGCCGGTATATGTCGGCCGGAAGATCGATTCGCCCGTGGCTAGGGCTTTGAGAAGACCGCCGACGGATGGACCTTTTGATTCCATCGTGATCGGACCCCGCATGTAGTAGAGGGCGCCCGATTCTGTCCGGACGGTTTCATTCTGCAGGATGACCTTGACCATCCGCACGCCTTCTTGCTCGACGACTTCAAACTTTGCCATTTGGTCTCCTTAAACGGGCTTCAGTTCTACCGTGATCTCGTTATTGTCGCCGAAATGCAGGGCGTCGGGTTCGTCCGGCGACGGCGTCACTTTCAAGCCAATCAGCGGCAGGCCTGATGTTATAGCATTGCGATCGAAGAGCGCGACCTTGAGTGATCGCCCGGAGCGCTCAGGGACAAGTCTGCCATGCGCGATCTAGGAGCGGGCCATGAGACGCGCCTTGGTTCCCGTTCCGACCCATTCCAGGCCGATATTCAGTTGCGCCCGAAGGCGGGCGGCAAGCTGTGCGGCACCAATTTGGATGTGCCGGATGTTAATGATCTGATGTTCGAGCTTGTTCACCTTATACCAATGGAATCCGCTTTCCGGACTGAAGGGGTCCAACGCATCAACAGCAGAATCCACCATGGCATCACAGAACGCCCAGTACTCGAGCACCTGTTCTTGAGTATACGGCTCCGGAAGCAGCGGCAGGTTGCTGTTGGGATCCGGCGGTCCGGCAACGCAGTCTTCGTATTGAACGGCGGACTGATGATGCGTCCACGGCTTGAACGCCAACTCGTCAGTTTGCAGATAGAGGTGGGTGAAGTAGAGCGTGTGATAAGCGGTTTGCCAGAAGGCATTGACCTGATCCTTGCTGTACCACAGCTCTCTGGGGCACCGTTCAAGCGCCTGTCGAAGCATGGCAAGCGCCGCGTGATACTGACTTTTCAAAACGGATCGTATGAAATCCGTGTTGGACGGATCGGTTGAAGTTCTCATGTCTGAACCTCCACGTGAATCTGGTTGCTTAATGCCGGCCGTCCTTTAGCCGCGCTTTCACAATGCGATATGCCGAGTAGATGAGACCATTCAGCGCCCTGCCATCGATTTCCTGGCCTGGCCTGAGTTTCACGTGACGCATATATTTTCCGGTTCCTTCGAGGAGGCCACCGGGGTCTGGCAAAGCGGAGCCACAGAAGAAGCCGACATTGACGTGACCTTTGAATATATTGACATACGCAAACGCCGCGTCTTCGACGCAGGCGACGGGGCAGCCGTCGTGCATCAGTTCTCGCACATCACTCCCGCAGGTTCGCATTTGCGCGAACCATTTTTGAGCGATCGCATGAAGTTCGTCCTTCTGTTTGGTAAGCCATGGATCGATCCTGGGGTCCTGCGCGTCTGCCTCTTCGGGAAACCGAAATAATCCATTCATTTCTACGACTCCGTCCTGTGACAATGCGGTCAAAAGACACTGGCAGAGTACTCATGCCGAGGCCGAATCATGACGGATTTTAATCTGCAACCACACTTATCAGGCGATCTTGTTCAACTGCGGCCGCTGCGGCCGGATGATTGGGAAGCTTTATATGCCGTGGCCTCGGACCCCTTGATCTGGGAGCAACACCCGGCTTCGAATCGCTACAGGGAAGAAAACTTCAGAACATTTTTTCGTGGAGCGCTGGAGTCGGGAGGCGCGTTTGTGATTCTTGACCGCAAGACGCAACGCGTTATCGGGTCGACGCGATATGCGGGCTACGATCCCGCAAATCTCGAGATTGAAATTGGATGGACTTTCCTGGCGCGTCGTTACTGGGGTGGTCAACACAACGGCGAGGTGAAGCAGCTCATGCTTCGGCATGCGTTTAAGTTTGTGGATACCGTCTTTTTTCTCGTCGGTCCGAACAATCGACGGTCCCGTAGAGCTTTGGAGAAGATCGGTGCGGAGTATTGTGGGGTGCAGACAGCCGACGTTGATGGTCAATCCATGGAACTCGTGCGCTACGAGATCCGCCGAAACGCGGCGCCGCCGCATCAGAAGTGAAAAGGGCTACGTTTCCCGTTCGCCCTGCGGCACGCCCTGCAAGACGCCTTCGGTTGGACTCCACTGCGAGTACGGTGTGGAGACACCGCAGTTCGGGCAGGCGGCTGTCGGAAATCTCGTTTGGCAATTGGGGCAGACGGCGCCGGTTTCGAACGTATCGAAGACGTTTCGACAGGCCATGCATGTCCAGAATCGACCGCGGGGTGGTGCGGCCTTGCACGACGGGCACGAGAATTCTTCGCGACGCGGCATTTCCGCGTATCGCATGAGCGCCTGTGCCTGTTTGAAACCGCTGTAGCATTGCAGGCCAGCGAACGCGGCGAGAATACCCAGCCACAGCGACTGGATAACGACCGCAAGGATCACGACACCCGCGACACCGACGAAGCCCAGAATGACGGCGACCATCAGGCTTCGCGCACGGCCCATCACAAACCAGAGCATGGCCCAGACAATCTTCCCTCCATCCAGCGGATAGATGGGAAGGATATTGAAAAGAAGCAGCACGAGGTTGATGACGTTCAGAGCGACGATAAACTCTCCGAAGTCTGACAGAGGAATGGACGGATCCACGCGAAACGAGACAAACAGAAACAGAAGCGCCAGCACCGGGATAAGGGCAACGTTAACCAGCGGGCCCGCAACAATGCTCCACAGCGTCGCGCCGGGCCGGGGTGGCGGGCTCACGTACGCAATGCCACCGAGCGGCCACAGGACGATCTGATCGGCGCGCCCTCCGACCTGGCGGCAAGCCAGCGCATGACCGAATTCGTGCATGGTCACAATGCCGAACAGGGAAAGGTATTCCAGGACATTCCAAACGTACGAGGAATATCCGCCGCGCATGTTTATCTCATAAATGGCGACCAGGAACCACGACCAGTGCAGAAAGACACTGATTCCGGCAATTTGAGCAAGACGGATCGTTCCAGACATGGAGGGTTCTTATCATATGGACAGAAACGGTGGGAACTAATCCACTATGTTGAGGACTTGAAGCGCCAAAATGGCAGCTGACGTTGGGGAAGCAATTTGCGACGTCGCGCATTGAAGCCGCGGAGACGTCTGTGCGATATTTCCCATTCGGACTTTCAAAATATTTGTGACGCGAGAATGAACGATGAGCGCAGAACCCTACGTTAAGCAGGATCCGGACCCTACACCTCTGACATTTACAATGCCGCCCGGCGCGATCGATGCGCACATGCATGTGATTGGGCCGTTCGACCGGTTTCCGCTGGCCGCATCATCGAAATACAAGCCGTTTGAATCGACCTGGCAGGAGCAGAAGGGGATTCTTATCGATCGGATGGGGTTCTGGGGCTTTGTCGTCGTCCAGGCGACCTGCCACGGTACGGACAACAGCGTGGTTGTGGATGCACTCGAGCATCTGGAAGGTCGCGCTGCCGGCGTTGTGAGTGTGAATGAAGATGTGACTCCCGACGAGCTTCGTCGCATGCACGAGGTGGGTGTGCGCGGCGTCCGGTTCGCGTTTCTTCCTCACATTGCAAGCGAGACCACGCCCGCCGACGTCATCCTGCGCATCGCCAAAAAGATTGCGCCTTTCGGGTGGCACACGGATCTTTACTTCCTGCCAGAGACCTTTGAAGTGATGGAGCCCCTGATTCGTTCGCTGCCCACGCCGGTCATCATCGATCATATGGGGCGGCCCGACGTGAAGGTCCCCGTGGAGAGCAACGAGTATTTCAAGAGGCTGATCGATCTTGGCGCGAGCCGGGAAGGCATTTTCTGGAAATTGACGTCACCCGATCGCTACACACGATCCGCGCGTCCGGAGGACTGGCCTATCGTTCTGCCTTTCGCGCATGCGTTGCTGCGGCACTTCCCAGGAAACGTCCTCAGCGGGACGGACCGGCCGCGTCCGAACATGAATACGGTCATTGTGACCGGCAGAGGGCACCCGCCCAACAAGATGCCCAATGATGGCGACATCGCAAACTTCTGGATCTGGCCATCCGCGCACAAAGATCCGGAAATTCTCAGACAGGTGCTCGTTGTGAATCCGCGGAAGCTTTATCTGTTCAAGCCCTGATTGAATCCAGGATCGCGTTGAAGGTGGCGCTCGGACGCATCGCTTTCGACGTCTTCGCAGGATCCGGATGGTAATAGCCGCCGATGTCGACCGGCTTTCCGGACGCCTGACGCAGTTCCTCCACGATCTTCACTTCGTTCTTCGACAGTTGCTCGGCGACTGCTCTGAATTTTGCCTGCAGCTCTTTGTCGTCGCTTTGCTCCGCGAGGGCCTGCGCCCAGTACAACGCGAGATAAAAATGGGTTCCCCGGTTATCGAGTTCGCCGGCTTTTCGCGAGGGAGCCTTGTTGCCATCCAGCAATTTGCCATTCGCGCGATCGAGCGCTTTCGCCACGATCATGCCGCGCGCATTGTTCGTTCGCCGTGCTTCGTCCTCAATGGATACCGCAAGAGCCAGAAACTCACCCAGCGAGTCCCATCGAAGGTGGCCTTCCTCCAGGAATTGCTGCACATGTTTGGGTGCTGAACCGCCGGCGCCGGTTTCGTACAGCCCGCCCCCGGCGAGCAGCGGGACGATGGATAGCATCTTCGCGCTCGTGCCGAGTTCGAGAATCGGAAAGAGGTCCGTCAGGTAGTCGCGCAGTACATTGCCCGTAACCGAGATTGTGTCCTGACCTGCACGAACGCGCTGGAGCGTCGTGCGCATCGCCTCGACCGGGGATTCGATCCGAATATCCAGGCCTGACGTATCGTGATCCTTCAGATAGCGTTGAACCTTCTCTATCACGTTTCGGTCGTGAGCGCGGTTGGCATCCAGCCAGAAGATGGCGGTGGACCCTGTGAGCCGCGCCCGGGTTACTGCGAGCTTGACCCAGTCGCGGATGGGAAGGTCCTTTGTCTGGCACATCCGCCAGATATCGCCCTGCTCGACTGCGTGCTGCAGGAGCGCTTGTCCGTCGGAATCCACAACGCGCACGGTCCCGTTCGCCGGGATCAGGAATGTTTTGTCGTGGGATCCGTACTCCTCAGCCTTTTGGGCCATCAGCCCCACGTTGGAAACGGCGCCCATCGTGGGAACATGGAACGCGCCGTTCTTCTTACAATCGTCGATGACTTCCTGGTAAATGCCGGCATAACAGCGGTCCGGAATCATGTAGCTGGTGTCACGCGCCTTTCCGTCGGGTCCCCACATCTGGCCGGAGGTGCGAATCGCCGCCGGCATCGACGCGTCAATGATGACGTTGCTCGGAACATGCAGGTTCGTGATGCCCTTGTCGGAATCGACCATCGCGAGCGGAGGCTGCGATTTGTAAACCGCCTGAATATCTTTCTCGATCTCTTCGCGTTGCGATGCGGGTAGTTCCTGGATCTTCGCGTAGACGTCGCCGATGCCGTTGTTGGGTTCAACATTCAGCTTGTCGAAAACCGAAGCGTGTTTGTCGAAGACCGATTTGTAGTACACGCGCACAGCGTGTCCGAACATGATCGGATCCGACACCTTCATCATCGTCGCTTTGAGGTGCAGGGAGAGCAGTACATCCTGAGCTTTCGCAGCGCGTGTTTCCCGTTCGTAGAAAGCCTGAAGCTCCCGGCAGTTCATAACAGCGGCGTCGATGACCTCGCCCTCCTGCACGGAAATCGATTCCTTGAGGTTCGTCGTTTTTCCCTGGGAGTCCACGAATTCAATTCGAAGCTTGCCGGCTTTGCGAATCACCGTCGACTGCTCGGTGGAATAAAAGTCACCCGTAGTCATGTGGACGACGTGAGACTTCGTGTTCGAGTTCCACGTTCCCATCGAATGAGGGTGCTTCTTTGCGTATTCTTTTACCGAGGCCGAAGCACGGCGATCCGAGTTGCCTTCCCTCAACACGGGATTCACCGCGCTGCCGAGCACCTTCGAATATTTTGCCTGAATGGTTTTCTCGGCGTCGGTTTGCGGCTCTTCCGGATAGTTCGGCACCGCATATCCCTGGGATTGGAGCTCCTTGATGGCAGCCGTGAGCTGAGGCACCGAGGCGCTGATGTTAGGCAACTTGATGATATTGGCCTCGGGCGTCTTCGCCAGTTCGCCGAGTTCGGCCAGGTCATCCGAGTGCCGCTGTTCGGGTTTGAGGCTATCGGGAAATGCCGCGAGAATCCGTCCGGCAAGAGAGATGTCGCGGGTTTCAACGGCGATTCCGGCGGGTTCCGTGAATGCTTTCACGATCGGTAAGAGGGAATATGTGGCCAGAGCAGGCGCTTCGTCCGTCTCCGTATAAATGATCCTTGCTGTGTTCATGGTCGTCCTTACGGCAATCGCGGTCATCGTTGCCGGGTTGGTAATTATAGACCGTCGGGCGAAAGGTTCCGGTCGCCAATTCGCCCGGAGAGCGCATATCATCATCGGATGACCCGGCAACTGAATAAGTACAGTTCACGCATCACAACTCCGAAATCCCAGGGCGCGTCGCAGGCGATGCTCTATGCGACGGGTCTTTCCGACGAGGACCTCGAGAAACCGCAGGTTGGAATCTCCAGCGTTTGGTTTGAGGGCAACTCCTGCAATATGCACCTGCTCGACCTTGCCGAGAGGGTAAAGGAAGGTGTCCGCGCTGCAGGCATGGTGGGCATGAGGTTCAACACCATCGGCGTCAGTGACGGCATCTCGATGGGAACCGACGGGATGAGCTTTTCACTGCAATCCCGGGATCTCATCGCCGATTCGATCGAGACCGTCATGAGCGGGCAGTGGTACGACGCCAATATCTCGCTTCCCGGTTGCGACAAGAATATGCCGGGCTGCATCATCGCGATGGGCCGGCTCAATCGTCCTTCACTCATGGTTTATGGGGGCACGATCCAGGCGGGCCATAGCGAAGGGCAGAAGCTGGATGTCATCTCGGCGTTCCAGAGCTACGGCGAATTTCTCTCTGGCAAGATCGATGAGAATCGCCGCCGCGAGATCATTCGTCATGCGTGTCCGGGTGCCGGCGCGTGCGGCGGCATGTATACCGCGAATACGATGGCATCTGCGATTGAAGTTCTCGGAATGTCGCTCCCGTACAGTTCATCCACGCCTGCAGAAAATGCTTTAAAACTCGACGAGTGTTTCCGGGCGGGCGCTGCTATCCGCAACCTTCTCGAACTGGATCTGAAGCCGCGCGACATCATGACGCGGCCGGCCTTCGAGAACGCGATGGTGCTGATTACAACGATGGGAGGATCCACGAATGCAGTGCTGCACCTCATCGCGATGGCCCGATCCGTCGGTGTGGAACTGACGATCGACGATTTCCAGCGGGTGAGCGACCGCGTGCCGCTTCTGGCCGATTTCAAGCCCAGCGGTTATTACGTCATGGAGGATCTCCACAAGATCGGCGGCATTCCCGCTGTCGTAAAACTGCTGCTGGACGAGAATTTGCTGAACGGGGATTGCGTCACCGTCACCGGGAAGACGCTGAAGGAAAATGTGAAAGACCTGCCGGGCCTGCCGCAAGGCCAGCCGATCGTGAGGCCGCTGAAGGAACCTTTGAAGAAGACCGGTCACATCCAGATCCTGAAAGGCAACCTCGCGCCGGAAGGCAGCGTCGCGAAGATCACGGGCAAAGAAGGATTGCGATTCTCGGGGCCGGCAAAAGTTTACGACTCCGAGGAAGACATGCTGCACTCGCTGGAACGAAAGGAAATCGTGAAGGGCGATGTGATTGTCATTCGGTATGAGGGGCCGAAGGGCGGTCCGGGAATGCCCGAGATGCTCACGCCGACCTCGGCAGTGATGGGTGCCGGTCTTGGCAAGGACGTCGCGTTGATCACTGACGGACGATTTTCCGGCGGATCGCATGGGTTTATCGTCGGGCACATCACGCCCGAAGCACAGGAAGGCGGCCCGATCGCGCTTGTCCGCAATGGCGATCGCATCACGATCGATGCGGAAAAGAATCTGCTGGGCGTGGATTTATCCGATGATGAGCTTGCCGCCCGTCGCAAAACCTGGAAGATGCCGCCGTACAAGTCGGATCGCGGCACGCTCGCGAAGTACATTCGGCTCGTGAAGAGCGCAAGCCTTGGGTGCGTTACCGACGAAGGATAACCGTCGCTGGAATTTGAAGAATTTTGAAATTGGACGAATCCTGCATTTCAAATCCGAAATTGCAAATCTCGAATTGGACAGCTCCCTCGATCCGGACAGTCCAATTTGAGATTTGCAATTTCGGATTTGAAATGCAGGATTCGTCCAATTTCAAAATTTCCTTCCGATTCCCCCTCGCTGATTTCCGTGTCCACATGCTACGGTTTGCGACATGCGCGTCCCAATCCTAAAAACGGTGAACTTCTGATGTCTTTCATCTTCGGATTCGGCAACCGGAGTGAAAGTCTTTTTGCTCTGGCCTTGTTCGGGATCATTCTCAGCATCCTGGCGCTGTGTGTATCCGCAGCCCTTCAGCATCCCGTGATCGGCGCCGGACGCAGGGCCTCGCGTGCGGCCTCGGGTTTTGTTTTCGCCGGCACCATGGCGCTTTTGTACATCTCCTCGTTGAGCGGATTCTACGAGGCTCAACTCAAGAACAACGTACTGTCGCTGCGGTACTTCGTTCCGCTATCCCGCGCGGCAATTTCCTGGGACCAGGTGATTTCGATCCAGGCGGTTCCCGCGTACAAGGGACTCTGGCGTGTCCGCATCGCGACGAAGGGCGGAAATATCTACGAGAGCGCAACCTGGAGCCGGAGCGCCATACAGGAAGCTGCCCATGAAATGCAACTACTGGCGGGGATAGATAAACGATCGTGACGATCGGCGCCTATCCGCCGCTTCGCGTCCGGCCTGGCACGACGTGTAACTTCCGAAGCGCTGTGGAGAGAAGTCGTAAGGGAGAAATTTGAA
>DASTBJ010000205.1:0-8382 GCA_035712125.1 Terriglobia bacterium | reverse complement strand
CAACTCGAAACGCTGACAGGCCACAAGCTCCAGCCTGGGAAGCGGGGCCGCCCGAGAAAAGCAAAACCAACGGGCGGCACCAGGCTGTTTGATTAGAAAAATGGAAACAACGGGCCTGGCCCCGATTTTGGACCCGATTTTCAGTCGAGGAAGGTGTCTTCCTGCAGGCGGGAAGGGACGTATTCCTCGGTAACGTAACTGATGTCTTTGCTGATGAGGGCTTCGACTTCAAGCTTGAAGCCGTTCTTCAGCATCATCTCGATTTCCTTTTGCCAGGGTTTCTTGTGCACGAACCACGGATATTGCGCGATCTGACGTGCACGTTTTACGTCCTGCTCATTCAGCTTGATTTGGACGCTGGGTTTGAGCTGGCATCGTTCGTAGTCGCTGCTGCGCAGGCCGAGAAAGCGTGCAGCGGGGATTGCCATGCGGCGCGATTCATACGCGAGGTTGATGGAGCCCTGCTTGAGCACGCTGTAGATGTAGTACCCCCAGGGATCGTTATCCAGCAGGCAGTAGACCGGCAGCTTCAATTCATGGTGCAGACGATGAAGCAGGCGCCGCACCCCGCGTGGAGGCTGGCCGCCTCCATGCGTCAGGATGCAATTGTACTTCTTCCAGAATTTGTCTTCATTGAAGCGCCGCCACACCGTGTCTTTTTCCACGTGCAGGATGAACTTCGCCGTATTCTTCTTGAACTGCACAATCTCCGGCTCAACGATGGAGGGCACGCTGTAACCCCCTGAGCCCATCCGCGAGCAATCGATCTCATCTCCACTGTCGACCAGCGTGATCGGACCAACCATGGCGCCGGCATTCTTCGCATAGAGGTGCAGTTCCTCGCGCATGGCGTCCAGCGACACTTCGACGTCTTCGATGATGGGATCGCACTCGTCCTGGGTATCGAAGGTTTCCTCACGAGCGCCTTCGATGGTGTGTTTGAGCAGGTAGAAGAGACCTCGGATGCTGGTAGTTTTGCCCTGCTCGATCAGTTGCTTGCACCCCGAACCCACCAGCAGCGTCTGCATGTAGCTCTTCGCCTGGTTCAGATTGAAGAGCTCCCGCCGGTTCGTCCCGCTTCCCATTTCGATGATGCGCTTTGACTGATTGAAGCGAACGTTGGATAACGAACGCGAAGGAATCTCCACATGAGGCGGGCGGCCGCGATCTGCGGACTGAACAACCGTGTCGGCCAGTCCACGAATAGAGCCGAGAGTCTTCTTGTCTTTATCCGTCAATGTTGCCGTGCCGGCGGCTTTTTCGTTCCTTTTCTTTGCCATTGCGGATGGATTACTCCTTTTCCGGATCGACGATTAAGACATTTTCACCAAAATCTTCTTCCGCGGCGTCGATCTTCTTTCCCCGGTCGTCGAACCGCGCATCGGCTGTGGCCGTTCTCCGCTTCGCCAGTTCCACCAGCTGCTTATAGAGCTGGTTGGAAGAACGGTCGTTGTAGCCCTTGATGGACGCGACGGCCCTCGCGACCTCGCCCAGATACCGGAGAAAGACTTCCCGCCGTTCCCCTTCCTGTTCCACGCGTTTTCTCTGGTTGAGGTACATACCGAGCTTGCGTCCGACAGCCTGCAAGCCCAGCCGCAGTTCCTTCAGGATTTCCGGATAGGAAGCGATGGCTTCCTTCGACTCGCTGGTAAAGGGGACCCACACGCTGGCCATGTGCACCATGATCGTCACCGGACCTGTGGGCAACTGCCCGCGCGACTGCGACAACCCGTAAGATCGCCAGTTGTTCGCAATCACCGATTGAGTGATGGCGCAAGCCGCAGGCTGAAACTGGAGCGGCACGCGATTGGCATAACGCAGCACCTGCATCACCTGGCCTTCAGAGACATTGACATTCTTCATTGCCGCGTGAAGCCGTCCAACAGTCTCGGCGTCCAGCTTTGCGGGAGTCTCGCGGGGCCCGATTCGGGCTTCCGACAGGATCCGCTCGACCCCCGACGATCCCAGCCCGTCGAACGTGGTCAGCAGGAATTGTCGCAACGAGCGAGCGTCGCTTTCCGCGAGCATCTCGGTCAACGCATCGAGGGTGACTTTCTGTGTCGGACTTGCCGCACCATAGGCGAGTCCGACCTCGATCAGAAACGGATTGCCGCGATACACGGCCGGCGGCCGTGTTGCCGCGCAGAAGAACTCACCCGGCACCTGCTGATGCAGTCCCTTGAGGATGAGCGGTTCACCAATGGGCGAGATGCAGTCTGTTGCCGGGGCGGAAATCTTGGTGTTTTGAATCGCCTGGTACAGAGCATCTGCTTCCTGCCGGCCAATCCGTTTCGTGTTGGCACGCGTGCTGATCTTCGCTGTTTCGCATATTGTCTGGGCGACGGCCGGGCTCACCCGCGAGAAAGACCCCGTCAGGAATTGCGCCATTGTTCCCGCATTGGAATCCTTGAGCATCGTCACCAGCTGGCCGAGCTCGATTCCATACGGATGGGGTTTTATTTCCTGAGGCTCCGCGGGGAGTTGGCTCGTGGACCGCCAGTAGGATCGACCGTTGCTTTCCGGATCGACGTAATGGATGGTGACGTGGGGATTCGCAATGGCTGTCTGTTCGAGGTATTCATCCACGCTCCCGCGCCCGCGCTGGTAACGGCCTTCGAGTTCAATAGTGACGCGGGTGCCGCTGTGCAGCGGCCTGGCGGGGGTCTTCTCCGGGTCTACGTCGGGTGCCGGCAGCGAATGCGTGACCCATTCGATTCCGTGATCAGTGATGTACTGATGCCCCTTCTCACCTGTCGGGATGTCTTCGCCGTCGCCCCGGCCATTGATAATCTCCGGCTGATTCCGTTTGGTATCGATCTGAATCTCGAAGTAGTGCGCCGGCTTCCTGGGCGACGTCATCGAAATGATCTTTACCGGCTTGCCCGTCGTGAGCATTCCATACATACCGGCCGCGCTGATTCCGATTCCCTGCTGCCCCCGGCTCATCCGGAGCCGGTGAAACTTCGAGCCATAGAGAAGCTTGCCAAAAATCAGCGGGATCTGTTTCTTGACGATGCCCGGACCGTTGTCCTGCACACCGACCTTGTAACGGTTGACGCCCGTGCTCTCCAGGTGAACCCAGATCTCCGGTATGATCCCGGCTTCCTCACAGGCATCAAGAGAATTGTCGACGGCTTCCTTGACTGCGGTGAGCAGCGCTTTTCGCGGATTGTCAAAACCGAGAAGGTGACGGTTTTTTGCGAAGAACTCGCTGACGGAAATATCCCGTTGCTTCGCCGCCATCGCTTCCGCTGTCGCTCGGCGCGGCGCTCGCTCTACCGGAGTGCTCTCGGATTGTTGATCCTCATCCATAAAACACCAATACCGGATTCTCCACGTCAATAGACCCAAATCAGGTCCGACGAGGAATTCGTCTCCTCATCCTACAAGTTTGTTCTGGATCGCGTAGTGGGTCAGTTCCGCGTTCGTCTTCATGCCCATCTTTTCAAGAATACGAGCACGGTAAGTGCTGATGGTTTTGTCGCTGAGGGATAAGATTTCTGCAATTTCACTCACTGTTTTTCCTGAAGCAATCAATTGAAGGACCTCAAACTCACGATCCGAGAGCGTCTCGTGTGGAGGGCCGTCAGAACCCCGTTCCAGATCGACCACCAGCTTCTCCGCAAGTGCCGGGCTGACGTATCTGCTGCCATTGATGACTTTCTGGACGGCGCTCAACAGCTCTTCTCTCGAGCAGTCCTTGGTAATGTATCCGGAGGCTCCGGCTCTAAATGCGCGGCGGGCGTATTGCTCTTCGCTGTGCATGCTCAGGATGAGCACGGGAACACGCGGGCGCAGCTTCTTCAGATCCTTCAGGGCTTCCAGGCCGCTTCGATGCGCAAGGGCAATATCCAGGACTACGATGTCCCATTCCTGCGCTTCGGCCAGTTTCAGCGCGGTCTCCGGGCTTTCGGCCTCTCCGAACTGCACGGACCCCGCTCTGTCTTCGAACATGCGCTTGATTCCGTCGCGCACGACGGCATGATCATCGACAAGCAGTATTCGGTTCACGCCTGTATACCTTACTCAAAACGCCGCCGCAGCACCACGGTCAGAATGCGGCACACGCAGTAAATCGGCGCGCTCCCTCATGCCCGATGCGCGCAAGTAGCGTGATTGGCGGATCTTAGAATCGACTTCACAGTCCGCCTATTCCCTTGTAGGGCGAAATCCGACAAGAAAATCATGATTGCGCTGATTTTCGACCGACATGGCGTCGCTTATCGTTCATCAACAAGCATGCGATATCCGCCTTGGAGCCATGCCCGCTTGCATTCCACCGAAAGGAGATAGTTGTGGCGAGTATCCTCATGATCGATGACGGCGCGCTGATTATCAGTTGGCTTTGCGAGATCCTACGGCGCGAGGACCACTCGATCGAAATCGCGAAAAGTGAGGCTGAAGCACTCGAGCTCTACAACGAGCATCTTCACGATCTGGTTGTTGCCGATGTGAAGGCGCCTGAAGGGCTGGAGATGGTTGGAGAACTGCTGCGTCGGACACCAAGTGCACGCATTCTGGCCCTCATCGGCGGGGAGCTGCCCGAACCCGAGTTCGTTCTGAACAGGGTGAGTTTAAGCGGCTACGTGCGTGTGCTGCGTAAGCCGTTTTCAATCGATTCCTTTCTTAAAACCGTGACTGCCCAGCTTTCGGAAGCCTAACCATGAGCACCATGAACACCACTGAACTGTGTGTAAAAACCATGAGACTCTTCATCATTGACAGTTCTCAAGCGTTGACCGAACAACTTATCAGTGTCCTGGATGAGTTGCCTGGTCTGGAAATTCTCGGGGACGCGCAGACACTCGCCGAAGCCGTGCCCGCTATTCGTTTGTTAAAGCCGGACGTCGTGATGCTGGAAGTCGGCCAGCTGGGCCACAGCGGTCGCGACCTGGTAACCTCAGTCACGCGCGAAGAGAACGCTCCCTTTGTCATGGTCCTGGACGGCAACGAACCGGGATTTGAAGCAGGACCCGATATCCTGCTGTACAAGGCAGCAAGTCTTCAGAACGCCATCGCCATCCTCCGCAACCTTCTGCTGTATTTCCAGGAGGCCCACGAAAGCCCGCTGACCAGCCCGGACCCCACCGTTAACTAAACCGTTCGACAGATGTGTTGACGGCCTCGCTCAGGGGCAGTATTTTTCTCCAGCTTTAACTGGAGGGATACGTGCCCCTTTCCGCCGTCGATGTTGTCAACCCTGCATTCGAGCGCATGAAAATCCTGTTCAACCCGTTCAGGCTCGGACAGTGGCTCAGATTTGCGCTCGTGGGCTTCCTGGCTGGCGAAATGGGCCAGGGTGGGGGGTGTAGTGCTCGGCTCCCCCTGGACGTGTTGACGAGTCAAACGTCCAATGAACTGCAGGGGCCGATTTCACCGGAACGCGGTCCACTTTTCATCATTGGAATCGTCCTCCTGGTCCTGCTCGTGCTGACGTTTGGCGTGATCCTTGCCTATTTGAACAGCCGCATGCGATTCGTCCTCTTCGACAGCATTCTCAGCGGCGAATGCCGAATCCGGCATTTCTGGAGCCGTCGAGGCGTACCGGCGTTTGGTTATTTCATTTTCCAGATTGTGCTGTCGTTGATCGGTCTCACCAGCCTGGTCGTGTTAGTCGGAATTCCGGCTCTCATCGTCTATGGACTGGGATGGTTCAGTAACCCTGGACAACATATTCTCGGTTTCGTCCTGGTAGGGTCGATACTTGGCATGCTCTTCCTGGCCTGGGTTGTCGTCATGGTTCTTGTCCAGGTGCTCACCAAAGACTTCGTCGTTCCACAAATGGCAATTGATGGCGTTTCCCTCTCGGAAGGCTGGAACCGGCTGTGGTCTCAGGTGAAAGACAACAGGGGCGCTTACGCGGGCTATATCGGAATGAAAATCATCCTGCGGATCGCAGCTGTGATAGCGACCGGCGTTGCGACAGTGATTGTTCTGCTCGTCCTTCTTATACCTTTCGGCGGGGTCGCGCTGGTTACTGTATTGTTGGCACAGGCGGCCGGAATCGGCTGGAATCCGTTGACCATTGCTATTGCCATCGTATTCGGATGCGTCGTGTTCCTTTTGTTTCTCTTTCTTGCGTGTCTTCTGGCTGTCCCGTCGATCGTCTTTTTCCCGGCCTATGCCATGTATTTCTTTGCCGAGCGCTATCCAGCCCTGCACGCGTTGCTGTATCTACCTCCGGCTGAGCCCGACCTGAGTACCCTTTCTCCACAACCCTGATCCGGCGGGAAGTGTGACGGGTTAACGGACCGCCGACCCCACGGATTGCACGATGCCAAGTTCTTCGGCGATCTTCTGGATCTGAGCGCGGTTATTCGGCGTCATGGGCACAAGGGGCAATCGATAGTTCTCGGTCAGCATTCCCATCATGGCGAGCACCGCCTTCACCGGGATCGGGTTCGATTCGATGAAATTGGCATTCATCAGAGGAAGAAGCCGGTAGTGGATCTCGCGGGCGCGCGCAAAGTCGCCCGCAAGCGCAGCGCGAGTCATTTGAGACATCGGGCCAGGCACTTGATTGGATACGACAGAGACCACGCCGTCGCCGCCCGCAGCAATAAGTGGAAGCGTGATCGCATCATCCCCGGATAGGACGCGAAATTCCGCGGGACGCGATCGAAGAATGTCCATCATCTGTCCCAGGTTGCCGGACGCTTCCTTGACCGCTACGATATTCGGCAGCTCCGCCAGCTTCAGCATGGTGGACGCTTCGATATTGCTGCCCGTTCGGCCCGGCACGTTATAGACAATGATCGGCAGCCCGACTTCAGCGACTGCCTTGAAGTGTTCATAAAACCCGCGCTGCGTCGGCTTGTTGTAATACGGGCCAACGGAAAGCACACCATCGGCGCCCAGTCGTTTGGCGCGCTCGGTTCCCTGTACGGCTTTTCTTGTGTCATTGCTGCCGGCGCCAAAGATTACAGGCACACGTTTCTTCGCCTGGTCGAGAACTATGCTGAGAACGCGGTCCGACTCTTCGCCGTCCAGCGTCGCGCCTTCGCCGGTTGTGCCGCACGGCAACAGCATGTCGATGCCTTCCTTGATCTGGAAGTCGACAAAGCGCCGAAGTGCGGCTTCGTCGATCACGCCTGCGGCGGTAAATGGGGTCACCATAGCGGTGCCTGTGCCTTGAAATGGCTTTAATGTCATAGCTGTTTCTCCTTGGAGTTATGGGTTATGAGTTATGAGTTATGAGTAAATCCGGTTTCGAAACTAGAAACTGCTGCGAGATTTGAGTTCTGGGTTGTCAGTTTTTGAGTCCGGATTTACTCATAACTCAAAACTCATAACTCAAAACCCCAGCTTTATCCGCCATAGGCGGCTAAAGCTGGACGTCATCCATCGTGTAGACGCCCTTTTTCCCTTTCAGCCACTGTGCGGCCCGCACAGCGCCCAGCGCAAAACCACGACGCGATTTCGCGACATGCTTGATCTCGAGCGAATCGGCATCGGATTCGAAGCCCACAATGTGTGTGCCCGGCATGGTGCCGACGCGTGTGGACGACACGTGCAGAGCGCCGGAATCGATCTTCCCATCGACTCTTGCAGTCTCGATTGTTTTCTTCCGTTCCATTCTTGAAAGCAGAATTTCCGCCAGCTTTAACGCTGTCCCGCTCGGACTGTCCGCCTTCTGGCGATGGTGCCACTCATGAATGAATGGATCGTATGCCGATACGTTGTTCATCATATCGGCCGCCGCGGCGGCGAGGCGAAACATCATGTTGACGCCGATGGAGAAGTTCGGCGAATACAGCAAACCCGAATCCTTCACCAGCGGCGCAATCTCCCGCAATTGGCCGTACCAGCCAGTGGTGCCGACCACGATATCCTTCTTCGCCTGGATCGCCACGCGGATGTTCTGCAGCACCGTTTGCGGAGTCGAGAACTCAATGCAGACATCCGCCTCAGACAGCGATGCAACATCCACAGGGTTACCGATATCGAAGGTCGCCACGATCGTTTCTCCCTGCTCCAGGGCGGCAGCCTCGATCTCGTGACCCATCTTGCCGTATCCGATGAGCGCTATTCTCATGAAAGCAGTTTCTTCACGAGCCGTTCGTAAATGGCCGCGCCTTCGATCATTTGCTTCCGGGAAATCTTTTCGTGCGCCGTGTGTGCATCGAGGATCGAGCCTGGTCCGATCAGGAGCGGTTTCCCAAGATTGTTCAGGTACGGGGCGTCGCTGCCAAAAGAGGCCACCATGGTTTCGAACCCGTCAACGACATGCAAGCGGTGTGGATTCGTACCGCTGACAATCTTCACCTCTGCGCGATCGCCGATCACATTCCGAAGCTTTTCTTCTGCGGCAGTGCGCGGCTCGACGAGTCGGATCATTATCGACGCGGACGCCTCTCCCGGGACGATGTTGCAGGCTTCGCC
>DASTBJ010000204.1:0-27083 GCA_035712125.1 Terriglobia bacterium | reverse complement strand
GCTCTACACCATTCCCAATGGAGTGGACACTGGCGAATTTGTGCCTGACACTGGCGCTGCGTCCGCTGTAAGGGACGAGTTGAAGATCCCCTCCGGTACACCGCTCATCGGTTATATCGCTCGCTGGGACCCGCAAAAGGATCACGCCACTTTTATCAATGCGGCGAAGCTGCTCGCGCATGAACGTCCAGACGTTCATTTTCTCCTGTGTGGTGCCGGAATGGCCGCAGGGAACGCGGAACTCGCCAGCCTTCTTGCAGGTTCAAATCTCCATGGACGGCTCCACTTGCTGGGACTTCGGAGCGATGTGCCACGTGTGACAGCGGCTCTGGATATCGCGTCGTGCTCTTCTTCATATGGGGAATCGTTTGCACTCGTGCTTGGCGAAGCCATGGCGTGCGAAATTCCAGTCGTCACCACCAATCTGCCGGGACCGGCATCCGTCATTGGGGAAGAGGGCTGGATCGTTCCAGTCGGCGATGCAGCGGCGATGGTTTCCGCCTGGCGCGAAATGTTGTCACTGCCCCCCGCAGAGCGCACCGAACGCGGGCGACGTGCGCGGCGGCGAATTATCGAAAATTTCTCGGTGCAACGGATGGTCGACCGGTACGAACAGCTTTACACGGAGGTTTCCGGTTCGGAACGCCTCAGGGTGCCTGCAGCAGCGCGATAATCGGCACCAGCGTCAACGGGCTCAGCAACGTTGATACGAACACGGTGCTGGTGACGAAACTCGAATCCAGATCAAACTCCAGCGCTAGCACTGTGGTGACCACGGCTGCCGGCATTGACGCCAGCGTAATGGCTGAAGAGCGGGCTGCACCGCTAAATCCCAATAACATGGTCAGTCCGATGCCAATCAGCGGTGACACGATGAGTGAAAGCGCCACTGCGGTTGCCACTACCCGAGGTTGTTGTGGAACCATCGCACGTTTGAGCTGCATTCCGAGAATGAGCAGCATCATAGGGAGTGCCGCGTCGCTCAGCATGCCGACGGGCCTCATAACGAGTGTTGGCGGAGCGATATGAAAAACAGAGAAAAGGCCCGCCGCGATCAACGCGTAGAGAGCAGGCACGCGCAGAACGCCCTTGAGCGAACCTCGCAGGCCCTGTCCCCCACTGGCGGCAATGAGGACTCCTGCCGTGTAGACAAGAATGGCGCTGGTCACGAAATACACGCTGGCGTGGGACAGTGCTTCGGAACCAAACGCGAAGAGGATCAGCGGAAGGGCGTAGTTTCCGCTATTTGAAAACATCACGACCAGCAGAAAGCTGCTCAGGCCTTTCCGCTCGAGCCCCAAAGGAATAGCCGCGATTCGGGCGGCGATTCCCATCATCATGGTTAGCAGCAGGCAATACAGAGCCATTCGGCCCACTGCGGCGCCCCCGAGTCGAGACATGACGAGTTGAGTAAAGACCAGGCACGGTGAGAGCGCATTGAACGTAATCGCCGAAAGTATGCGAACGCCGCCGGGAACTCGGCGCTCGAGAAAGAATCCGATGGCCGCGATGGCAAAGATCGGAAGCACATCGGATACAAGAATGGAAAGCAGCACGGTGAAACTCCTGGGTTGCTATACGGCGTCTTCCAATTGACTGAGGTACTCGTCTTCAGGCACCGGAATCGCGAAGGATTCCTTCTTAAAGTAGCGGACCACTTCGTGAGCAGCCTCCAATTCCATGCGAAGCCGGCAGTCCCGTGTCGCGGAACCCATGTGAGCGGAGAGAATGCAGTTGTCCAGGGATGTCAGTTCTCCGGAATAGGGTTCTTCGGCAAACACGTCCATCGCTGCAGAAAATTCCGGACGCTCTCGAAGGGCTGCCGCTAGCGCCGCTTCATCAACAAGTTCACCACGCGCGGTATTGATAAATATCGCGTCAGGCTTCATCATCGCCAATTCGCGTTGACCCACCATTCCGCGCGTTCTCCTTGTGAGCGGCACGTGAAGCGAAATGATGTCCGCTTCGCGGTAGACCGTCTCAACGTCCGTCCATATGCACCCGAAAAGCCGTGAGAATTCCAGGTCTTGCCGCAGGTCGTTCGTAAGTATTCGAGGACTCCAGCCTGTCAGATGCTGGATCACGAGCCGCCCGATTCTGCCAACGCCGATAATACCCACGGTCATTAGCCCGAGTCTGCGCCCAATTCGCCGTCGCCAGGCCCCTCCGCGTATCTCACGGTCCGCGCGGCCGGTCTTTCGCAGGGATGCGAGCATCTGCGCAATCGTCAACTCGGCAACGGCGGATGAGGGCGCTGAAGGTGTATAGGTCACTGCAATACCTCGCCGGCGCGCAGCAGACAGGTCGACACTGTCCAGTCCGATCCCGACCCGGGCAATCAGCTGCAGCTTTTTTGCGCTTTGCAGGACGGCGTCTGTAATGGGTTCCGTTCCGGCAATCAGGGCTTCGTAAGGGGCGATGATGTCGGCAAGTTCCTGCTCACGCAGCCGGCGTTGATACGGATTCAGGGTGTAGGGAATTCCATCCCTTTCCAGCAGGTCAATCGGGTCGCGATCGATTTCGCCAAATGGATGTGTAGTTATGAGCACGCGGCCCATGGCAGGTTTACTCATCAGCAAGAGTAACAGTGAACCACAGACAGCGCGATTGTGTCGACCGCCTCAGGATGATGCCTCGAAGACATGGCCAATTCCGGCGGGTAGTGGGTTGCTTTGAATTTCAGACGACCTGCATGTCCCCCTAAGTTAACGGCGGTTCTGAGTTTGGAGTTTTGAGTCACGAGGAAGAAGACCAGCTCAACCCAAAACTGACCACTCACAATTCAAAACGCCAACGGCTGGCGCTCACCACCGTCCCGCGGTTTGGCTGGTATCACATTCCAGACGCTGACATAATCTGCCGGGTCAATGTTTATCAAAACCACACTGGCTATCGTGGGACTGATCGCCGTACTGACACTTGCCGGCCCTTTTGAGGCTCAAAGGGGCGGTGGCAATGCGCCGGGCGCGCGCGGCGCCGAAGCCACCACGACGACCATTTCCGTTCAGCCACCTCCAGTCACCGACTTCGATACGGTGCTGCTGACCGTGAATGTCACCGGCCCCCAGAACAACGCCGTCACCGGCCTCGTTCGAGATCGATTCAAAATCTTCGAGGACGGCGTAGAACAAAAAGTCTCCTATTTTTTCGAAGATAACCGCCCTATGACCGTCGGGTTCATTTTCGACGACAGCGGTCGAATGAACATCAACGATAAGGTCCTGGTGCTCAAGGACGCAGCACAGAGCTTTTTGAAGGGAAAAGATCCGCGCGACGAGTTCTTCGTCGTCCGAATGGGCGATTTGGCGGATGTTGTGCTCCCGTTTACAACCGATGTGAAGGCCCTGCCTGCCAACTATCCATCGTTGGGCGAAACAGCGCTTTATGATGCCGTTTACGTTGGGCTCTCCGTGATCAAGGAAGCGGCAAACCCTCGCCGGTTCCTCGTTGTTATTACGTCGGGTGGTGATCGATGTTGTACCGACAATAATCGGCGAACCACAGAAGACATGCTCAAGGGATTTGCCCTTAAACAGAATGTCCAGATCTACACCCTTTTCATCGTGGACGACGTTACGGATGAAGAATCGGAATTCGTGAACCGGGACGCTATTGTTATGGGCGATCTGGCAACGATGACCGGCGGCAGGATGTCCAATGCCCCCAATGCTGCCCGAGGCGTTGAGGCTCTCACTGCGGAAATTGCACGCAGCCTGAGAACCCAATACCTCCTGGGTTTCACATCGACCCGGCCCGAGCACGACGGGAAGAGGCGTGGCGTAAAGGTGCGGGTCGACTCACCGCAAGGCTCCCCTAAATTGGACGTGTGGACGAAGGCCGGATACTACAGGCGGAAAGGCTAGCAGAATTTCTCTCTCACTTCGAAGGTTTGGCAAGAGGCTCTTCAGCATCTCTGCGAAGACGAATGCGGAGCTGCGGCAGCGGTGATCGAACCCGCACAAATCGGCTGGCGAGCGATCCGGTCTGATCCGTGTTGTAGGTCAAGGTGTACTGACCGCGAAGTTCCACCGCAATGATCTGAGAAAAACCGATCAATCCCTCGATTGCAGGCGTGTTTTGAAGTTCCGGCAGATCGACAATGATCGAGAGACCGCCGGTATCGCCCGAAAGGACACGCAGCACGAGTTGGAAGAGCGGTTCTGCGTTCGGGTTCGGCACATCTTCGTACACGGAACGAAAACCGCACGTGAAAACCTGAATTTCCTGTTCCGCTATCCGAGCGCGCAGATTTTCCAGCTCCTTTCCGCTGGTATCATAGGCGTCGGTGATGACGACGAGTGCGCGCCGTTTGTATTTCGCCTTCTTCATCTTTTCCAGAGCCGTGATGACGCTTTCGTAAAGATGGGTGGCATTGCCCACTTCATTGAGCTTCTGCAGCTGATCCTCCATCTTCTTGCGGTCTTCAGTGAAGTTCTGCTTCACGTGAACCTTTTCATCGAAAGTCATCAGCAGAAATTCATCTCCCTGTCTCATCAACTTGACGACAGCTCGGCCAATGCGGTTCGCCGCAAGGATAGCGGCGGGTACATATTGTTTGCCCTCGGTATAAAGGGGAAGGCGCATGCTCAGACTTTTGTCGATGAGGATGCCGAGGCTGATGGGAGTATCGGAGCCTTCCATGAAGCCCGTGATCTTCTGCTCGATGCCGTTTTCTTCGACGATGAAATCCTGCTGCCGGAGGTTCAGAATGAAGCGCCCCTGAGTGTCGTTCACGTTGATCACCAGCTTCTGAACGCGCTGCGGTTTCGGCTGTACCGGGGCCTGCTGAAGAATCGCAGTAAGACTGAGAAGGACGGCGAGCGATTTCATGGCCGCCCATTCTATCAGTTTGGAATCGGCTCAGTTGTTCATTCCTGCTTTTCTCTTATCGAGCAGCCGTGCCACGGCCTGAACGTAGGTGCTGTCGGGATAAAGCCGCTCGGCAACGCGCAATTGTGCCCGAGCATCGTCAACACGATTAGCCGAAGAGAAACACAGGCTCAGTCCAATGTGCGGCCCCACCTTGTTCGGGCTTAGCTTAATGGCTCTTTGAAAGGATCGCGTGGCGAGATCAAGATGTTTGTAGTCGCGCTCCTTGTGATACAGGTTCAGATGGACATCGCCGAAGTCGTGAAACAGACTTGAATTGAAGGGCATCAGCGCCGTTGCAGTTGCCATGGTACGGGCAGCTGCCTGAAGGTTGTTTCCATCGAACTCTCCCTGCGAGCGCACCTGTAGTTCACTCGACACCATCACGAGTCCGGAGAAGACTAACGTCACGGTGGCGAGGCTCACCAGCGCAGCGGTGACTGCTCTCGGCAAGGCAGGCTGCGACGGGAGAGACTGCCGTTTCAGTGTAGTCGCCAGCAGCATGGTGCCCACAACGCCCAGACTGCCAAAATAGACGTTAATGTCGATCAGGTTGTGCGCACTCCATACGGCGAGCGCCAGCACGAGATAAGGCGACAGTCTCCGCAATTCTCCGCGATGCCATGCGCCCAGGACCAGCAGCAACACGCCAGCTCCGGCGATCAGTGCGAGGTAACCCAGCTCTGCCAGCAGTTGCAGCAGGGTGTTGTGTGCGTACTGACTTTCGTTGGATCCAGGCAGCCTGTACTGGGAATACAGAATGCCGTAGGTGTTGAGTCCGCTTCCCATGGGATAGGCGGCGAATATGGTCCAGGCCGTGATCATATTCATTGCCCTAAGGGAGAGGGGATTGGCGGTTGTGATCCCTCCCTGGCGTATCGAATAAAACACTCCAGCGACGAGCACCAGGATCAGGACAATTGGCGCGAGTCTCCAGATCACACGCCTGTGATGGATAAACAACCAGCCCGCTGCCAGGAGGAACAACCCGACGAGAAACCCGAAAGAACGGGTGAGGAAGCCCGTAGCTAGAAGCATGGCGATGCCGGCTGCGATCAACGGCCTTGCATGGCGGCTTTCCCGCCAGAGGTAGGCATGGAACGGAAGGGAAACAGCGAGGAAACCCCAGAGTGTTCCCGGCAACGCAAGTGTCGAGAATACACGGCGCGACCCAATGCGTTCCAGCGCTGGAATCTTCGCGATTTCGGTCGAGCCGGAGTGAGACACATAATTATAGAGTTCTTCGAAGCCCCAAAAGTATTGATAGATCCCATAGCCTGAAACGATTGCACACAACACCACCATGCACACGGCGAGTGGCTTCTCGGGCTCGAATTCAGCGTAGAAGAAGAATCCAAAGAGACAATAGTAAGCCCACAACATCGTTGCGAATTCCAGCGATCGGTAGGTGTCCACCGAGAGCAGGAAGCTGTGGAGAATCAACAGGCCGAATGCGGTGAGCCCGCCGTACACATAGGGTCGTGGAATGCGGCGTTCAATCAGACTTGAAAAGAATGCGAACGTTGCGCAAAGGATGACTGCCAGTTTTCCGTCCGGATACGCTTCAGGTGGCAGCAGTACAGCAAAAAAGAGTGCTGCGAAGGCCAGCCCGGTTACTGCTCTGTTGTGCTTCATTGTTGTGTTGGCGCTGGCAGCTTGCCCAGGAGAAGCTTGTCGAAGGGATCGGTCACCGGCCTGTCCTTGAAGTAGCTCGTCAATTGTGCGGCATGATTCTTGTACTTCGCGCTCTGTTCCATCTCGCCGGCTTCCTCGCACCACTCGGCCAGCCGCCAGTAGCCCGGAATGTAGTTGGGTTCGATCTCGACAGCTTTCGTCAACTCCTCATACGCCCTATTCCGATCGCCCAGGTAGTAGAACGCCTCTGCAACATTCCTTCGGATGAACGGATTGAAGGGGTCGGCTCGAAGCTGGTGTTGAGCTACGGAGGCAATCCTCTTGTGGATGGGCTTGTCTGCTTTCGGATTTTGCGTCAAACGCTGGACGAGCACTCTTTCCAGGTGTTTTGCGGGCAAGTCAAAATGCGGGTTCTCCTTCATGGATTCCTCGAACAAGGTTTCGGCACGGTCGAGGTACTCGGGTTTTTTCGTCTTCATGTACTCGTCAAGATAGACGACGCCGAGGTTATCCAGCAAAACGGAATACCTCGGCAGAACCGCGAGCGCCAGACGATGGTTGCGTTCCGCGCGTCCAAAATCATCCGCGGCGTGAGCCTGATGACCCGCTTCATTGAAATAGAGGCCAGTCGCAGGAATCAGCGCCGCATCCATCCAAACGGCGATTAAAACGAGCGCAAGCGCCCGCCGCCAGCCTGCGGACAGGTGCCGACGTGGATAATCGCCTCCATAAGGCAAAAGATCACACTGACTGACCACAGCGAGGCCGGCGCACAGGACAGGCACACTCCCATTGTTATCGACCAAAGCATGCACCAAAAGGCCCGCGGCAGTGAGCAACGCGGATTCCTGCACAATCTTCTTTTCGGGCGGTAGTCGGTCGGCTCTGCGCCATGCAAGAATCAGCAGATATCCTCCGAGCCCGAACAGCAGGACCACCCCGGGAACTCCGATTTCCGCGGCATATTGAAGGTACTCCGAGTGGGCGATATTGGGCCATTTACGGTAGTGCGAGATCGAATCCTCGACGTACGGTGTGAACTGTTTGGAAACATAATAGAAATGGCCCAGCCCCACGCCCGTCACAGGATTTTGTCCGATCATTGACAATGTTCCGAACCAGATCCCTGCGCGGGCGTAGTTATAGGGGTCGCGTTCACCACGATCGAGAAACTTGCGAACGAGAGACGGATTCAACACGATCGTTAATGTGACAAGAAGGCTGCCGACGAGAGCGATTCGACCCAGCGAGAGATTCTGGCGTTTTGCCATCCGAAATGCAGCGATCGCCAGGAGGCCGCACGCGGCCAGGGTCGCTCCGCGCGATGAAGTCTGTCCAATCCCGTAGTAAAGAAACAGACCCGCTCCGGCGGCGGCAACGCGCAGGCGGAGGGACGACCCGAGCAGAACCGTTGCAACACAAATGCCCAGACCCGGGAGGACGAACGACGCCAGGTAGTTCGGATTCACGAACGGCCCGAGGAGCGGCCGCTTTCCAATGATCAGTGTTCCTGCAATGTATCCGATATTAATGAGTACAACAGCACCGAGAACGGAATGCTTCCACTTTGCCGGTCTCCCAATGGCGCTGTGCGCGAGAGCGATAAATGCGGCCCCCAGAAGGACATCTTCATAGAACAAATACCAGCTTTCAAAGAGAGATCCCGGCCAGCGCAACATCGAGATCAGCATAATTGCCGCAGCAGCGATCACCCCGCCAAGGAATCGCACAGAAAGGCGCGGCAGATTCGAACGGTCGCTCCACGCGTAGCAACCCACGATAACGAAAAGAAGCGTGCGATAAATCAGAAGGACGAGTGGATGGGTCGCTTCCTTACCCATTGGCGTCAGCGCGACCAGCAGAATCAGAGAGAGAAAGACCGCGAGTTCCTTGGGGCCGTGAATACCCAGACGCTCCAGCATGGGGTCACTCTAGCATCGCGTCACAGGGGATGGTTTCGTCTTTTTCGGCGCTGCTTTCCCACGGGAAAAAATTTTCACGCAGTTCATCCCGTGCGGGAGTCAGCGCGGTCTTAGAGAGATGGGAATCTTTAAGGCCAATGACGAGTCGGGCTTCTTAATGAGCGCCCGTCATAAGCGCTGCAGAATCGAGCGGTTTCCTGGGGGCCGGGGTTAACCTTTTCCGTCAGGCAGGATGACAATCTTTGTCAGTTGCAGGCTTCGACCCTGAGCGCTAAGCCGTTTGTTTTCTGTGCATGGACCGTTGGCTCCAGGATTGCACCTATCGAGCCGCCTGGCACTTGGTTGTACGGGCGAAAAGGCCGGTTCGTTAAAATACTACGTCGAACTCACGGAGGGATTGAATGAAGAATAGTAAAGGTTTCTCGCTGTTGGAACTCTTGATCGTCGTGGCGATCATTCTTATCATCGCGACCATCGCGATCCCGAGCTTGCTGCGGTCTCGTCAGGCCGCCAACGAGTCCGCGGCTGTCGCGAACCTGAGAACCATCAACACAGCGGAAGTAACGTATCTGTCTGGCTCAGGCGGCACCTACGGAACCATGCAAAATTTGATCGACACCAAACTGTTGGATGACACGTTCACGCCCGGCAACACGAAGGCGGGTTACAACTACGCGATCACGCTCGATGCGACTGGCCAGGACTATACGGCAACAGCCAATCCGGCCTCGACCAATACGGGCCGCTATGGTTACTACAGCACTCCGGATGCCGTCGTTCGTTACTCGACCGTCAGCGCTCTTGCTCCGGCGGGAAAGGTCGGAATGGGCGTCCAGTAAACGGACGGATTACGAGGGATGAGAGAGGGCGTGGGACGCGCCCCCTCTCTATCCTCCGGGTCTCAACCTAATCCCTGATGTCATTACCAAGGAAGGATTCAGCCCGGTGTCATGGGGGGATAACTTGAAAAATAAGAATGGATTCTTAAAGAAAAAGAACGGATTCTCTCTCTTGGAACTTCTGATCGTGGTCGCCATCATTCTGATTATCGCGACCATCGCGATTCCCAGCCTCCTGCGATCCAGGCAGGCTTCAAACGAATCGGCAGCCGTTGCCAACGTACGCAATCTGAACACGGCGCAGGTCAGTTACTCCTCGACCCACGGCACCTATGGCACGATGACGGACCTGATCAACTTTCGGATGCTGGATAACCGGTACGCGAACTCGAATTTTAACGGATATCGATTTACGATTGTCCTTTCGGGTGGAAACCGAAACTACACCGCTTACGCGACTGGAGTGTCGTCAAATTCGTCGCGCTTCGACTACTACAGCACTCCGGATTTCGTGATCCGATTTTCGACGGTGGCTAGCCGGGCCCCAAGCGGCCTGACCGGATTCCCGGTCCAATAGATCTCGGAGCGAGGAAGGGGTGATTGCACCTTCCTCCTTTCTGTTTCTCCCTCCCCTATTTTCCTGCTTTAATCCTTTTGGTAACTTGCCTTACTCTGGCTTCGTATGTACGGTTTCGCTTTACTCCTGCTTTTCCTGCATCTTTTGCCTCTACCTCAATCCCGGGACCTGGCCCCACACGAACTGTTCGACAAGGTCAGCGATCTCTACGGACGTATGGACAGCTTTTCGGCGGATTTTGAACAAATACAAAAAGATGCGAACCGAACCTATACCCTCCGGGGTCATGTATACCTGAAGAAGGGAAGGCGGGCCCGATTCGACTACGTCTTTCCCAGTGAGCAAGTCGATTACTTCGACGGAAAGACCCATACCCGTTACGAACCGTCACAGAAGCAGGCTCGCGTTCAGTCCATGGGGAGGAGCGACGACGAACGTCTGCTGATTTTTCTGATTTTAGGGAATCGGGAGTCCCCGTGGAAGAATGAGTTCCGGGAGAAAGGACTCGGTCGAGATAGGCCGAGAATTCCGGGTAACCAGGTGTTGAACTTGATTCCGAATAATCAAAAGACCATCCGCGAAATCACTGTGGAAGTGAATCCGTCGACGTTCCTGATCCATCGGTTCGCGTTTACAAGAGCCGACAGCTCCTACACGGAGTACATGTTCACGGACATGAAAACTACGCCGTTGCCCGAATCGCTTTTCAAGTTTAAGGCGCCACCCGATGTAGAGATTTTTGAGAGATAACCGCCAAAAATGGAATTCGACTGCAAATACGCCAAACCCAGCGGTGAAATCGTCACCGCAACGGTTGCCGGCCAATCATTAGACGAAGTTCGCCACCATCTGCAGGAGCAGGGTCTTCTGCCGATAACGGTGCGGCCGAAGGGTTGGTCTGTGTCGCGGAAGCGCGAACGCAGGGTGCGCGTCGACCCCGAGAATTTCATTATTTTCAACCAGCAGTTTGCAGCCCTGATCAAGGCGGGCCTGCCGATCCTGCGGTCTCTGGATCTTCTCAAGGCGCAGATCAAGAATCCGCTCCTGCAGCGACATATTTCGGACGTGCGCGACCGGGTCCATTCCGGGGCCATGCTTTCAGAAGCACTGCGCGCCCAGGGTATTTTCCCGACGGTCTATACCGCATCGATTTACGCAGGTGAGCGTAGCGGCGATCTTGTGAACGTGATTCTTCGACACATCCACTACGAGAAGACCTTGATGTCGGTGAGAAAGCGTTTCATGAATTCGCTGATATATCCCGCCTTCCTGGTCGTTCTCTCGATTGTGATGATCGCGGTGATTCTTACCTACGTGATTCCGAAGTTCGCGGAACTCTACCGGGATCTGAATGTCGAGTTGCCACTGCCCACGACGATTCTGATTGCCGTGGCGACGACGCTACAAACGCAACTGATCATCATTCTTCCCGCTGTTGCTATCAGCATTAGCGGATTATGGTTCTGGATCGGTACGAGCGGCGGCCGAACATGGTTCGACAAGTTGAAGTTGAAGCTGCCGATTCTCGGCAATCTTTGGACCATGTTCTCCATGTCACAGCTTTGTCGCACGCTGGCGATGCTGCTGCAGGGAGGCACCCCGCTACTGTCGGCGCTTGAAGTGGGGCGCGAAGCATCGGGAAACTCGGTCATTTCATCGTCGATAGCTTATGCGATCGGCCAGGTTCGTGAAGGCAAGTCCCTGTCGGACAGCCTGGAGAAAACAGGACACTTTCCTGCGCTGTCCATTGAGATGATGCGCGTCGGCGAACAAACGGGATCCCTTCCCGAAATGCTGAATCACGTCGCCGATTTTTACGACGAGGATGTGAACATCAAATCCGCGGCGCTGCTTAATTACGTGGAGCCGGCGATCCTGATCGTTGTGGCCGGATTTGTCGCCTACATTCTTATCTCTTTATATCTGCCCATATTCAGCCTGGGGGCCAAGATCTCATGAAAGAACTTACGATTAGCGACGATCGCGAAACCGCAAAACAGCTGGCACACCGTTACCGATGCGACTTCGTTGAACTGCGTGGCGCTGACCTGGACCTTGAGTTGTTCCGCTCCATCCAGGCAGAATTGATGTTCCGGTACAACTTCGTTCCGCTGAAGAAGGAAGGCGATTCCCTTGTCGTTGCAATGGCGGACCCGAGTGATCTTGGCGCGATCGACGAAGTATCCGATCTGCTCCATACCCACCTGATCATCCGGGTGGCGCCGCTGTCGGAAATACAGGACCTCCTGAAAAAGTCGGAGTCCTCACAGCGCATGCTCGAGGAAGCGACGGAAGGTTTCAAACTGCAGCTTATCCGGGAGGACGAAAGCGGCGATGAAACCATCACGATCGAAAAGATCACCCAGGAGGAGTCGAGTCCGATCATCCGGCTGGTCGATACGATCATCTTCACCGCACTCGAGCGGCGTGCCAGCGATATTCACATCGAGACCCGGGACAACGAAGTAGGAGTCAAGTACCGCATCGATGGAGCTCTCACCGAAGCCATGGATCCCATCGCGAAGGAACACCATTCGACTGTCCTTTCGCGCATCAAGATCATGTCGGAGCTCGACATTTCCGAACGCCGCGTCCCGCAGGACGGACGTTTCAAGACGCGCTATAAGGGACGATCCATTGACTTTCGTGTTTCGATCATGCCGTCCATTCATGGAGAGGACGCGGTCATCCGTATCCTCGATAAGGAAACCATCAGTGAGAAGTTCCGGACGCTGAGCCTGGATGTCGTGGGATTTGGCGAAAGCGACCTGAAGAAGTTTCGGCGCTACATCAAGGAACCGTATGGAATGGTGCTGGTCACGGGACCGACCGGAAGCGGCAAGACAACAACGCTATACGGCGCCATCATGGAAATCCGAAATTCGGAAGACAAGATCGTCACCATCGAAGATCCAGTCGAGTACCAGCTCCAGGGAATCACGCAGATTCCCGTGAACGAGAAAAAGGGCCTGACTTTTGCACGTGGCCTTCGGTCCATTCTTCGTCACGACCCGGACAAGATCATGGTCGGAGAAATTCGAGACACCGAGACGGCACAGATTGCCATCCAGTCCGCGCTTACCGGACACCTGGTGTTTACGACGGTGCACGCCAATAACGTCGTCGACGTCCTGGGACGATTCCTGAACATGGGCGTCGATCCCTACAACTTCGTTTCAGCTCTCAATTGCATCCTCGCACAGCGGTTGGTGCGAATGATCTGCAGACGTTGCCAGCGCTCCGTTACTTATCCAGAGGACGTATTGGTGGAGTCCGGACTCGACCCGTTGAAATACGGCGATTTCCGGTTCAAGGAAGGTACGGGATGCCTGGAGTGCAACGGTACCGGTTATCACGGCAGAACGGCGATTCACGAACTGCTCGATCTGTCTGACCGGATCCGCGATCTGATTGTCGATAAGAAGCCCAGCTCGGAAATCAAGCGAGCGGCTCATGAGGAAGGGATGACCTCGTTGCGCGAGAGCGCCGTTGCCAAGGTTCTGGCCGGCGAAACGACGCTTCGCGAGATCAATAAGGTGACGTTCATTGAGTAGGAGTCTTCTCAGCCCCATCCGGCAGATTTTCAAATCGCCGCGCCCGCTCTGGGCGTGCGAATTCACGAGCAGACACGTGATCGTCGCCGGAGTGGACGCGTCGCACAAGAAGGTGGCGGGCAGAGCCGTCGAGCCATTGCCGCTGGACGTCGTACGGGCGGCGCTCAACGGAAAAAATCTCATCGAAGCAGATACGGTTCGCGACATTACAAAGGACGCCATTCGGAGGGCTGGAGTGCGAGGCTACGAAATGAGTGTCGTCATACCTGATGACTCCAGCCGTATCGCTCTGGTGACGGCGGAGAACCTTCCGGGTAAGGGCGAGGATCGAGAGGCATTCCTTCGATGGAAGCTTAAAAAGGCTGTTCCATTCGATGTGGATACGGCTCAAATTGCCTATCAAATATTAGGCTCCCACCAGGGATCGAATGAGAGGGGTGTCGATGTTATGGTCGCCCTTTCCCCGAGCTCGATCATTCAGGAGTACGAAGAGCTACTCGAAAGGCTGGATATTCATGCAGGTTATGTCGTTCCGTCGACGATAGCAGCCATGAATCTGCGGCCCGAGGGTCCCATCAACGCCAGGCCGGAAGACGTGCTGTTCGTGAAGGTCGCACCCGATTCCATTGCGACCGCGATATTCCAGAATTCTCGGCCCACCTTCTATCGTCGCGTTGCAGAAATGCCTTTGTACGACGCCGTCTACCCGACGATGATGTATTACCAGGACAAACTGGGTGGAACAACGCTTTCCAGTGCGACTGTCTGCGGATATGACTCCGATCTCCATTCGGAAATGGAAGAACTCGAAGATCGATTGAACGTTCCGGTTCGCGGGATGGAACCCAGACACACCGAGGACATTTATAAGCCGGCGCTCGGCGCCGTGGGTTTTGTATGGGCCAATTTGACCTGAATTTATCGACGCGTCCATTTAAGCCGTACCGTGCGGCAAACTTCGGTTTGCTGGTCGTTCTGCTGGCCCTGATCGCGGTTTCAGCAGGACAGCTTCTCAGTTACCAGCAATACTCCTCTCTGGCCGACGAGAGCCGCCAGGCCGAACAGGACGTTCGGATGAGTAACGACGAACTGACCGCGCAGGTTCAGCAACTGAATGCAAAGATGGCAAGCGGAAACGCCAACGCCAAGTTGTCCGAAGTGGAGTTGCTCAACCGCCTCCTTGTGCGCAAGAGCTTTTCCTGGACGGCAGTGTTTGCCAATCTGGAAAGAGTCATGTCCGACGATGTGCGACTGGTCAGCCTGATCCCATTCGTGGATGAGAAAGGTCAGATTGGCCTCACCATGAACATTCGCGGTCGTACGCTATCCGATGCCACCGCTTTCCTTCGCACGCTTGAGGATTCCGATATCTTCACGGACGTTTCTCTTTCGATCCAGGAGAAAAAGGACGCTGCAGGCGAGGTCCAATTTACGTTGACCGCCTCTTACACGCCTCCCGAGCCCAAGGCATCGATCACGCCACCGAGCAATGCTCAGAGTAAGGTGGTGAAATGATTTACCGACGGCTGCGACAGCAATATTTGTTCGCGGGAGTTCTCGCCGTGATCGCGGTGATCAACATCCTGTTCTTTTTTGTTCTCAATCGCCCGGCGCGAATGGAGCACGCACGGCTGGAAGAATCGATTATGCAGTTACGCGCTCAAGCCGGCGCAAACAAGGTCTTTCTCGACAGACTTGCAAAGACGAGCACACAACTGGACCGCTTTGACAAAGACAAAAACGCGTTATTGATGAAACATCTCATTCACCGGGAATCGGGATACTCTCATATCGTATCGACACTGGAGAGCCTTCTCCAGCGCACGAACGTGAGAAGTACGCGGATCAGTTACACCCCGGACCCAACGCCGCACGCCGGATTGAACACGGTGGCCGTAACGATCCCACTGGAAGGAAACTACAGCAACATCGTGAGGTTCATTCGTGAATTGGAAAACTCGGATACATTCTTCCTGATCACCGCAATCAGTCTGAGTGGCGGCGCGCAAAGCAGCGGCCCGACGCCGAACACCAGCAATGCGCAAAACGCGGCCAATACGAGTTCCGGGAATGTGGCGCTCTCTCTGGCTCTGGAGACTTACTTCTACCAATGACGGCATCAGACAAAAAGAAAGTAGTGACTCTCGCTGGCCTTCTGATCGTCGCGGCATTGGCCTGGTACTACGTCTACAGCCCCTCATCAGGAGGACCTTCAACAGGATCGAACAAAGCACCCGCAAAGCCTTCTGCGGCAAAGACGGGCCAGGAAGCGCAGATTCGCGTCGATATCCTTGAGCGGACGAAGTCCATTGATGTGGGCCGAAAGAACCTGTTTCAGTACGGCCAGAAGCCTGCTCCCAAACCTCCCGAACCTCCGCCGGGGTATGGGAACCGTCCACCGGTGGTTAATTCGCCACCACCACAGACGCCATTCGTGCCGCCGCCTCCTCCGCAGCCGCAGTTCAGGTCGTTCCGATACGAAGGATTCTCCGTCAGCAAGGGTGGAGGGAAGATTCTCGGTTCGATCACAGAAGGTGGAAACACCTACGAAGTGAAGGAAGGGGATTGCGTCATGGGACAGTATTGCGTGACGCGGTTGACCGAGAGCCTTATCGAGATCGAAGATCTTCAGCTGAAACGGCGTCAGTCCTTCACAAGGACGCAGTAATGAGATCCTCCCGGTCAGAAGCGGGATTTGCGCTCGCTGCATTGATCAGCATGATTACTGCAGCAGCAGTTCTCACCGCGATCGTCGTCCCTCTCCATGTCATGCAAAGGCGGCGCGAAGCCGAAAAAGAGCTGATCTTTCGTGGGAATGAATACGTGCGAGCGATCCAGAAGTATCAGCGAAAGTACGGCATCTATCCTTCGAGCGTCGACGACCTCCTGTCTCGTGACGGCTTGCGTTTCATTCGTCGCCAATACAAGGATCCCATCACCGGCGAGGACTTTCGTCTCATCAACGTCAATCCCGACGGAACGCTGAATGGCGCGATCATCGCAAAAACGATTCCGGTCGCGACGACGGCAACCGGTCCCGCCAATCCTTTTGGTAATACTGGTGGGGCACCTGGGACCGGTGGCGCTGCGGGCGGCGCTCCTCGCGGCGGAACACCTCAAACCTCTACCGGCGGGGGCGCCGGAGTTGGTGGAATTGGTGGGGGCGGAATCGGTGGTGTGGGCAACCCTCTCGGCGGCGGTGGACAGCCAAACAGGGGAGCGACCGGTACCGGCGGCAGCACAGGATTCGGAAACCTCGGGGGGGCATTCGGCGGCGGCGGCGTTGGCACCGGCGTTGGTACCGGTGGCGGCACCAACGCTGGCGGAGCTTTTGGAGGCGGGGGCGGGGGCGTGGGCTCGATTACACCGGGTACACTTGGTGGGGCATTCGGCGCTCCCGGTAACCCGCAATCGGGCGGAGGAACCTCACCATCCACATCGGGCAGGGGTGCGACCGGTTCCGGCGGCGCAACGGCGACAGGCGTGGCGCCTCCGACAGCGGGCGCGCCGTCGGCGATTACCGGCGGGCTTACCGGGCAGGGTGGAATTACACAGATCTCTCCAGGTGTTGCGGGCGTCGCTTCAGAGAGTCCGAACACCAGCGTCATGATTTATAACGAACGAGAGAAGTACAACGAATGGGAGTTTCTCGCCCCTCTGGTCACCGCAGCAACGGGTGGTGTCGGCGGTGGTGGCGGTGGCGGCGGTGGCAGAGGCAATACACCCCCGGGCGGCCCGCCAGGTACTGGCGGAGGTGCTCCGGGTGGAGGTCTCGGCGGTGTCGGTGGCACGGGCGTTGGTGGATTTGGTGGCGGCGGAATTGGTGGCATCGGGGGCAACCCGACGGGTGGTGGCGCCCCGCGTGGCGGTCCACCGGCACCGACCGGACCAGGCGCAGGCGCTCCGTTTGGCGGGCCCGCTCCAGCAGGTGGTGCCGGCGGCAGAGGCCGCTAAGCAACTTCAGTCTTCCAGGGCTTCCAGCACGTCTTCAGCGTGCTCAGAAACTTTCACTTTCGGAAAGATGTGAGTGATCTTTCCATCCGGCCCGATAATGAACGTCGTGCGTTCAACGCCCATGTACTTTCTGCCGTACATGGATTTCTCCTGCCAGACGTCGTAACCCTCGATGGCTTTCCGATCGGTATCCGCGAGTAACGAAAAATTCAAATCGTACTTTTCCTTGAACTTCCTGTGAGACTCGACTGAGTCGGGACTCACTCCCAACACGACCGCGCCTTTCTTGCGAATTGCAGCGAGGCCGTCTCTGAAATTGCAGGCTTCTGTTGTGCACCCAGGCGTGTCGTCTTTCGGGTAAAAGTAGAGGACCACTTTCTTCCCTTTAAAGTCCGATAAGCTGACGGTCTTACCGGAGTCATCCTTCACGCTGAAGTCGGGCGCTTTCTGTCCAACTTTCATTCCTTTTTCTCCTTGTTTTTACGCGCTCTCCCACGGTGTGAGGACAACCTTACCAAAAACCGGGCGTTGTTCGATGGCCTGATGACACTGGCCCGTCCTTGCCGGTGTAGTCGACGACAACGTCGTGGGTATAATGACGCTCGATCTTATGAACATCAGCGGGAAAGTAGCACTAATCACCGGCTCCTCCAAACGCGTCGGTCGGGAAACCGCGGTCGAACTGGCTCGTCGCGGCGCTCGCATTGCGATCCATTACCGTTCCGACGAGCCAGGCGCACGTGAGACTCTGCGCCTCGTCGAAGAAGCCGGAAGCACCGGTGAACTGTTTCATGCCGAACTCACCGATGATGTGGCCGTAGACCGATTGTTCTCGGATCTCGAGACAAAGATGAAGGTCCTCGACATCCTCGTTAACAATGCGTCCGTGTTTGATGCAGGAACGTTTGAACAGTCCACGCCCGACCTGTGGAAACGGCAGATGGACTCGAATGCGATGGCGCCCTTTTTCATTGCCCGGCGTGCGTCGCGGCTGATGCTTCGTCAACCGCAAGGAAAGATCGTCAATCTGGTCGATGTCGCGGGTGAGACGATATGGCCCGGTTATCTGGCCTACAGCGTTTCAAAGGCGGCACTGATTGCAGTGAATAAAGGATTGGCGAAGGCGCTCGCCCCCCGAATTCAGGTGAATGGCATCGCTCCGGGGCCCGTATTGTTTCCGGAGTACTACACAGAGGATCAGAAACACCTTGCCATCGAGCGGACTCTCCTTAAAAGAGCCGGCAGTGCGAAGGACATTGTAAGTGCTGTGATTTTTCTCATCGAGAACGATTACATCACCGGCGAGGTGCTTCACGTCGACGGCGGACGACACATAATGTAGCGACAATTTTGTCAAGCAGGTTAATCACTGGATTTTTGGAATCCCGCGCCAGTCCTGCGTTTGCGGCGACAAAACACAGTTGACATGTTTGCGAGCGGAAATGTAGAGTCCGGCGGTGCACTCGAAAAAACAACAACAGCAAGGAGCAGAAAGGAACGACAATGAACAAGGGCGAGTTGATAGAGAAGATCGCGAAGGACGCAAGAATCTCGAAGGTTCAGGCCGGTAACGCACTGAACTCAACCATCGATGGTGTCACCGCGACGCTGAAGCGAGGGGGCAAGGTTACGCTGGTGGGATTTGGCACCTTCTCGGTTAGTTCGCGAAAGGCTCGCACCGGACGTAATCCGCAAACAGGCACGCCGTTGAAAATCGCAGCGAAGAAAGTCACCAAGTTTTCTGCTGGAGCAGAACTGAAGAAGGCCGTCAATCGAGGACGGTAGTGGATCCCCGCTGTTCCCAATCCCGGGATAGCTGTTCGCCCGTAACAATGAGGTTGAAGGTCAATTATGTGGCTCTGCCTGTTAGAAGTATCTAGAATACGGGGACTGGTTCGGGCCAGCGGATGTTTTGCGTCATCCATTGATTGAATGAAGAGGGAGAAGTCCATGCACACAAAGAGTCGACAGTTCACTATCCTCGGCGTTTGCGCGTTGTCTGGCATGCTGATCATTTCAGGTTGCGCGACCAAGAAATATGTCCGGGAGCAAACCGGGGCGATCGATACCAAGCTTACCGGCGTCTCGGGAAAGTTAACCGAGGTTGAGACCCGGACGCGCGAGAACGCGGAGAGAATTGACGGCGTCGATAAGCGCGCCCAACAGGGAATCACCGATGCCGCCACCGCCAACAAAGCAGCTGCTACGGCCGATGGCAAAGCTACTCAGGCACAGACCTCGGCGACTGCAGCTCAGACGACCGCGACGAGCGCACAGCAGACCGCAACGACGGCGAATCAGGGTGTTGCCGCCGCGAACACTCGAATCACGACGGTAGAAAACCGCATCAATAATATGGATCGGTATACCGCCGAGTCGACGCAGTCCGTCACATTTAGGATCAACTCGTCGACGCTCAACGATGCCGCGAAATCGACTCTTGATGGCATCGCAAACCAGGTGAGCACCGTGCAGTCCGGCTACATGATCGAGATCCAGGGATTTGCTTCTTCCGACGGAGACGAAGGGTACAACGTAACGCTCAGCGAGAGGCGTGCTGAAGCGGTGCAGCGTTACCTGGTCTCCAAGAACGTTCCGCTGTTCCGTATCTCGATCGTCGGACTCGGTACAGAAAAGCCAGTCGGGGATAACAAGACTCGGGCCGGTCGCGAGCAGAACCGGCGCGTGGAAGTTCGGCTTCTGCGCGCAAGCGCAAAGTAACTTCGCACAAAAGGGGTGACGTTGATCGGATTGCGCCGCGTCTCGATCCGGTAACGTCACCACCTCACATTAAAATCGTTCCAAGGCGCCAGTTCCGGTTTCCCCATGAGAATCCTGATTTCCGGCTCCACAGGTCTTATCGGATCGGCCCTCACAGACGCTGCTGTCGCAGCGGGACACACAACGCTACCTCTCGTCAGGAAACGAGGGGTGAGATCCTCCATTTACTGGGATCCTGAAACCGGCGTCATGGACACCGCCGGTCTGGAAGACATCGATGCTGTCGTGCACCTTGCCGGCGAAAGCATTGCTGCGCGTCGATGGACTGCTGCACAAAAAACTCGGATACTCGACAGCCGAACAAAGAGTACAGGACTCCTCGCCTCCGTCCTGGCACGGATGAGCCGGCGGCCCCCTGTCCTGGTGAGCGCATCCGCCATCGGATACTACGGGGACCGCGGCGATGCGACCCTCACCGAAAACAGTCAATCAGGAACGGATTTTCTTTCCCATGTCTGCCGTGAATGGGAACGGGCCACGCAGCCTGCATCGGAAGCCGGTATTCGCGTCGTTCACCTGCGTACGGGCATCGTCCTTGCGCGGGCGGGAGGCGCGCTTCCGAAAATGGTGACACCATTCAAGCTGGGTGTCGGCGGAAAGATCGGCTCGGGTGCGCAATACATGAGCTGGATCGACCTTGAGGATGAGATTCAGGTGATCCTGCACTGCATCCGGGAGGCCTCTCTTCAAGGTCCGGTAAATAGTGTTGGACCCACCCCTGTCCGGAACGTGGAGTTCGCTCAAACTCTCGGTCGTGTCCTTTCCAGACCGGCGCTGTTTCCATTGCCCGCGTTTGTGGCGCGCCTGGCTTTCGGCGAGATGGCCGATGCTCTCCTGCTTTCGAGCCAGCGCGTCGAGTCCACGAAACTTCTCGCCAGCGGGTACACATTTCGTCACACGAATCTCGAACAGACCTTGCGGCGAATACTGCGCTAGCGTGTCGGCGCCGATTAACCGAGAGATCCTTCGTCCGCTGAAGGTCCGTAAACTGACGGCACGGGGATGTTGTTCAATCGCAGGTAGACGCCCAGCTGGGCACGGTGATGGACGTTGTGGTTCAAGACGAAATTGCGCAATACGGCCACGCGGGGTATGGTCAGAATCGTCTTCCCACCCATTTTTAATGACCAGGGCTTGAGCAGATGTTCGTCGTTGGTTCCCGCAAGCGCAGCCCTGGCAGCGTTCAAATTCTTTTCAAAGTTCTCCAGCACCTGAGCCCTGCTGGTCGCCACCTTGGGCGGAGGAGGTGTCACACCCGGAGGCGCCAGATCCAGTTCATCCAGCGAGATTGCCTTAACTGCCCAGTCAGGCAGTTCGGACAGGTGTTGCGCTAGGCGTCCCAGAGTCATGGATTTCTGATGAGGAGCCCAGTCGAACTTGTCCGGAATACGTTCAAGCGTTTTTCGGGTCGATGGCATCTCCATTTCCAGTTCGCTCAACAGACCCTGCGTTATCACATTCATATTTGCTCTCCTGTTGGATTACGGAATCAATACGATTTTTCCGAAGGCGCCGGGTGCCAGGACGGCATCGTGAGCATGAGCTGCCTCGCTTAAGGGGAACTCCCTACCCACGATCGGATTCAGCGTCCCGCTTTCCAGGCCCGCTCCGATCGCTGATGCCATGCGCAGGGTTTCTTCCGGCCGCGCATTGAGCAGAAGCATTCCGATGATCGATGCGCCTTTCGCCATGGCATCGCGCGGATTGATTTCGATCGTTCCGCGATTCCCGATAACGATAATGCGGCCGCCCCGCCCTATCATTGCGAGATCTCGCGCCAGGTTGACGTTGGCGAGCATTTCAAGAATCACGTCCGGGCCCGTACCATTTGTTGCGGCGGCTACATCCTCGATATATTTCGGATCATGATGGTTCAGGGCAAGCGCCCCCAGTTGCTTCACCATCTCCAACCCCCTGTCAGTACCGGCCGTTCCGATGACCTGCATGCCCCATGCTTTGGCCGTCTGCACGGCTGCGCTGCCGACACCGCCGCTGGCGCCATGGACCAGCAGAGTTTCCCCGGGGCGCGCCTTCGCTGATTCAAACAGCGCATAGTGCGCCGTAGCATAGGGCACCCAGATGCCGGCACCCTGGCCAAAGCTCAGCCGGGTCGGCAGCGGGAACGCAGAGGTTTCTTCGCAGACCGTCTTCTCGGCGTAGGCGCCGGTCACATTGTGATTAATATAGACGCGGTCTCCCGGCTTAAATTTACGGACGTCCTTCCCGACAGCTTCGACGACTCCGGCCGCATCAAAGCCCGGGGTGTACGGCAAAGCCGGCTTCTTTGCATATGTTCCCGCACGGATGTAAGTATCGACCGGATTCACCCCTGCCGCCTTCACGCGGACCACAAGCTGTGTCGCGCCCGCCTCGGGATCTGGAACGTTGTCGATCTTCATTACGGACGGCGGCCCGAAGTCATGCACACGTATCGCCTTCATGAAATCCTCTCCCATCACTCTGCTGAAACGGAAATGATACGCTAACCCTGATGATTGCGGTTCACTTTGAAAAACGTCGCGCTTACGTCCGCGACGTCGGCAAGCCACGGCGGCCCGTAGGCTATGCAACGATTCGGCTCCTGTGCGGAGGCATTTGCAACACCGATCTGGAACTTCTTCGCGGCTACTACGACTTCTCGGGAACCCCTGGGCATGAATTCGTCGGCGAAGTCGTTGCCGCAGATAATCCGCGCCTTATAGGCCGGCGTGTTGTCGGCGAAATCAATCTGGCCTGCCGGCGATGTGACTGGTGCACGCGTGGCCTCGAACGTCATTGTCCCACACGAAAGGTTCTGGGAATTGTGCAACATCCCGGTGCATTTCGCGAATTTCTCACATTGCCTGAATTGAATTTGCACGTCGTTCCCGACAACGTGCCCGATCACGCGGCAGTGTTTGTGGAGCCTCTTGCGGCGGCGTGTGAAATCCTGGACCAGGTTGCAATTCCTCAGGGAGCGAAGATTGCCGTGCTCGGCGATGGCAAACTCGGTTTGTTGATCGCACAGGTGCTTCAGGCGTCCGGCCACCGGGTGCATCAGTATGGCCGCCACAAAGCGAAGTTGCATATCTCCGAAGCAGTGGGCGTAACGACAGAGGTCGCGCGTTCGCGCCTGCCTGCTGCTGCCTACGACTGGGTTGTGGAAGCAACGGGTTCTGCCGACGGCTTGATGCAGGCTGTCCGGATGACGCGGCCACGCGGGACCGTCTTCATGAAGTCCACGGTGCACGGAAACGTGTCGCTGGATACTGCTCCTGTCATCGTCCACGAGATCACTCTTGTAGGTTCCCGGTGCGGGCGCTTTGAGCCGGCACTGAGTCTGCTTGCCGAAGGTCGGGTCCATGTTGCACCGATGATTTCTGACGTGTTCCCCTTATCCAGCGCTCCTGTGGCATTTCGAGCAGCCGCCCGTTCCGGCGTATTGAAGGTTCTGCTGGAAAATCGTTCATAAGCAGCCATTGCAGTATTGGGAATCCCACAGCGTTCGCATTTTGCTGTACTCTTTATTCCATGAAGCCGGTTCGGACATCCGATCTTCGGGCGATGAAGCAAGCGGGTACGAAGATTGCGGTGCTGACCGCTTACGATTCGACAATGGCCCGCCTGATGGACCGCGCTGGAGTTGACGTTCTGCTCGTCGGCGATTCCGTCGGCATGGTTGTCCTCGGGTACGAGAACACGATACCCGTAACGCTCGATATGATGATCCACCATACGCGGGCAGTGACGCGTGGAGCGAGCAGGGCGCTGGTCGTAGCAGACATGCCGTTTCTAACCTATCAGATCAGCGAGGACGAAGCGATACGAAGCGCCGGCCGTCTGTTGCAGGAGGGCGGCGCCGCAGCGGTAAAGCTCGAAGGCGGGAGAGCCATTCTCAATGTGGTCCGGCGTCTGACAGACTATGGCATTCCTGTGATGGGCCATCTTGGATTGACGCCCCAATCCGTGCATGCCCTCGGCGGCTTTCGACAACAGGCTCAGGACGCGGAATCCGCAGCGCGATTGCTTGACGACGCCAAAGCTCTCGAGGGAGCGGGCGCGTTTTCAATGGTCCTTGAATCGATTCCACCCGATGTCGCATGCAACGTTACGTCAGCAGTGAGCATCCCGACGATCGGCATCGGTGCGGGACCCCATTGTGACGGACAGGTGCTTGTCAGTTATGACGCTTTCGGACTCAATGATCTCGCCGTACCTTCGTTCGTTCGGCAATACGCCCAGCTTGCAAAGACTATAGTTGGCGCTACACGAGCGTATATCGACGAAGTGCGCTCCGGACAGTTTCCGCAAAGGCCTCCGCAAAAGTGAACCTGATCAGACTTCGGACGGTCCGGGAAGTCCGTAATCACCTGGCTGCCGTTCGAGATCAGGAAAAGAAGATTGGTCTCGTACCGACGATGGGAGCACTGCACGCGGGACATGCCAGTCTCATCCAGACGGCACGATCCGATTCAGATTTCTTAGTGGTGAGCATTTTCGTAAATCCACTGCAGTTTGGTCCCGGTGAAGACTACCTTCGATATCCGAGACCTATTGAAAAGGACCTCGAAGTCTGCTCGCAAATGGGAGCCGACGTCGTCTTTTTGCCTGAAGTCGCCGAGCTATATGCTGGCGAGCAAAGAGTGTTCGTCGACGTCACGCGGCTTGGGGATCATCTTTGCGGACCGTTCCGTCCGGGACATTTTCGTGGTGTAGCCACGGTCGTTGCCAAACTGTTCAATGTCGTACAGCCCCAACGAGCATGGTTCGGAGAGAAGGACTTTCAACAGTTGTGCATTATTCGGAGGATGGTTCAGGACCTCAATTTCGATGTTGAGATCATCCCCGTGCCGACGTACCGGGATGCCGATGGCCTGGCGATGAGTTCGCGCAATGCATACCTCGACAACGATGACCGCGCAGCGGCCCCGACGTTGTATCGTGCACTCATGATGGGGCGCACGATTATCGAGAACGGTGAGCGCAAAGCGGCTGTTGTTAAAGATAGGGCGGCACGCATGTTCGCCGAGCAGCCCCGCATTCGTCCCCAATACTTCGAGATTGTCGATCCAGTGGAGCTTCAGCCTGTGGACGAGATCACATCTGAAGTTCGCATTGCCGGGGCGATCTGGTTGGGAAAGACCCGTCTCATCGATAACGTCTCAGCCGGCCCGGGTTAGAGAGACTTTCGGCATGTCACTTGCTCTTAGTGGGTCATGCCAAGACAAAAACTCAATAGAAAACCACCACGACTTAAGGGGCAACTGGGTCAGGTACAAAAGCCGGGCCAGCAGGATCCCGAGCATCAGCAAGGTGTCGATATCACCGAGAAGGATCACTCGCCCCGGTCAAAACAGCCGGATAACGATATCGAGACGGATCGGCCGCACAGGCCTGCGAAAGAAAACCCCATCTAGGCTTGTTCCAGGTGTCGAGGAAGAATACAGAGCGCTTTCGTCTACTCTTGCACGACTCGCAGCAGTAGGATACTGCTGCGCATGAAAGTTCATCTGGTGGACGGCACCTACGAATTGTTTCGGCACTTTTTCGCGGTGCCATCAGCAAGAGACGCCAGCGGCCAGGAAATCGGCGCTGTGCGTGGCGTCCTCGTCTCGATACTGTCGATGATTCGGTTCGGCGCCACCCACATTGGTGTCGCAACGGATCACGTTATCGAATCATTCCGGAACGACCTGTATACCGGCTACAAGACAAGCGCCGGCGTTCCCCCAGAGCTTCTGTCCCAGTTTCCAATTCTCGAGGAAGCTGTGCAGTCCATGGGCATTGTCGTCTGGCCCATGACATATTACGAGGCAGACGACGCGCTCGCCTCAGCAGCTCAGCGGGCGGCGTCCGATGCGCGCGTAGAGCAAGTGTTGATCTGCACGCCGGACAAGGATCTCGGACAGTGTGTGAAGGGTGACCGCATCGTGCAGGTCGACCGCCGAAGGGGCACCGTGCGCGACGAGGCGGGCGTCGTCGACAAATTCGGTGTTCCGCCTGAATCTATCCCGGACTATCTCGCTCTGGTGGGTGATAGTGCCGACGGATTTCCCGGCATCCGCGGGTGGGGACCCAAATCCGCATCACTTGTTCTATCTCGCTATCTCCACCTCGAGGAGATTCCGAAGGATTGCAGTCAGTGGGATCTTCCTGTTCGCGGCGCGCTGCGGATGGCGGAGTCGTTGTTTAACTCCTGGAGTGACGCGTTGCTCTTTCGTGACCTTGCCACATTGAGAACGGATGTTCCGGTATTTGACTCCGTCGATGAACTCCGCTGGAAAGGCGCCCGTCTCGATTTCGCCAGCATGGCAGAACGACTGAAAGCGGACGATCTGCTGGCAACGATTAAAGGGATAGATTCCGGATTGGCGACGACGATATAAGTTCGCCGTCCATAGTCACAAGCGACGCATCTTGTTGGATGTGATCAGCTGTCCTGTCGATCCTGCCACTCCTCATACCATGCCATTTGGATGGCTTCGAGCTTCTTTTCGTTTGAGTTTTTCGGGTCGTCGCTGAAACCGTCCAGTTCCATCACCCACCGGTGAAGGTCGGTGAAACGAACAGACAGCGGATCCGTGTCCGGGTGACGATCTGCCAGGCTGATGGCAATGTCTTCCGTGCTGGTCCAGGTTAGGCGTCGGCTCATTCGATTTCCCTCACACGTTTGTCTTTCAGTTTCTCTGCAATCGTTGCGTTCATGATGATTTCTGCGAGGTGATGCGTCGCCTGATCGACACGCTCGGTCGCTTCCCGAATGGCACGATGATCGGCGACCTTGACCGTCTCGCGGAGATGATCCACCGCCGTGGTGATTCCAGTGCGCTCTTCGGCCGGAAGGTCCGCGAACTCTGGCTTCTCGACGCTTTTGTCTATCGCGCGCAGCACCCGTTCAGCTTCAATGCGCGCTTCGATAACTTCACGGGCTTCGATATCGGCCTCCGCATGCTCGAACGAATCAAGGATCATG
>DASTBJ010000203.1:0-6337 GCA_035712125.1 Terriglobia bacterium | reverse complement strand
CAACCACAAACTCCGCGGCAACAATAGGTTAAACTTGGTGAAATGTTTGGTTGGACGCGTAAAAAACCTTTACAGTGTTCACCGCGGTTCTCTGGAGGTGATCGTAGCGACGTTACGGGGCGGGTTCGATACGGAGGAACTCACCGTCAGAAGGTGGAGCAACTCATCATAACTCACCACCCCCAAAGCATAGAAATATAAGTGGGTGTCGACGTAATCCCCGCGTCCGGAATGATGCTTAAAATCGATTCTGTTATCGGGGCACGGCGGTGAATATCAGCCGGACAGAGAACTCGTACCGGCCACCCATGGAGACTATGTCCTGCAGCTTCACGTCGGACGCAAACTCTCCTTTACACACCGGTTCGCGTCATTCGCACTTCGCAGGTTCCTGCCTTTAGCAGACAGACAGCGCGCTGCAGCCGAGCCTCCTCAAAACTTGACGAAACCTTAACGCTTGGTGTTCGCGACTGAGGCACAAAACGCGCGGTGGAGTCGTGTCCAGATTCATGCGCGTTCGACAGCATCACCGGTGTTGGCTGTTCAGCCTCCTGATCGCAGGTCCAGCCATCGTCCTTGCGTTGTTGGGCTTGTGCGCCGTCCGTGCCGACCGCGTCGAGCGCGAGCAACATTTACGCGAACACCAAACTCAGACGGCGCGCCTCGCGGACGCCGCGATCGCCAACGTCCTCGACCGCCTACGAGGTATCGCCCGCGAAACCGACCGCCTGGAGACTCCTCGTAAATCGACTGCAGGAGTCGCAGGCAATCCAGTCCAAGCCGTGTGAGTACACTTTTGGGCCGGCGTCTCTCATTGAGATTGCCGGCAACGCCATCCAGCGCCTGCGGCCGCAGGCCGAAGCGAAAGAAATCCGGATCGCTGCGCGAACAGATGCCGAAGTTCCGGATCTTTGCCTGGAACAGAGCCGTGACCGGAGATGCGATCGAGAATCTGGTCGACAAGGCGGTACTCGCAGCCGCACACGGAGGTATCTATCCGGATTCACTCTGAAGTCTCCGCGGTACTCGTCGAGGTGAGTGATCAGGGAATCGGCATCTCGAAAGCGGATATCTCGCACATCTTCGATCCGTTCTACCGTGGCCGGCGCGGCGATATAGAAAACGTCAAGGGCACGGGGCGGGTTGGCTTTGGTGAAGGCCGCCGGTTGAAGCGCACGGCGGCGCCGTGGACGTATCGAGCGAGCCCGGACGTGGAAGCCGGTTCACGTTGCGCCTGCCGATCGCGGAGCGAACGTGAGTTCGCGCATACTCATCGTCGAAGATGAACCGTCCATCGTCATGCCCGTCCAGGTCGAGCTGCAGTTCGAAGGCTTTGAAGTGCACACCGCAAGCGACGGCCCGTCTGCGCTGGCAGCCGCGCGTGACATCCGGCCCGATGTTTTCTTGTTGGATTTGATGCTGACGGGCATGAACGGATTCGACGATCTCTGGATCATCATCCTGACCGTTGGTGGACAGGAGGCGGACCGATCACGGGATTCGGGGTTGGACGGATGACTACGTCACCAAGCCGTTTTCCTTGAGGGAACTCATCGCCAGAGTCCGCGTCGGCATCAAACGCGCCGGAATGCGGCTGCCGCGGGTGCGGCATGTCTTCGGCAATGTCGAAATCGATCTGCGCGCGCGGCAAGTCTTGAGGAACGGAGTCGAAAGTTCAACTGACGCGAAAGGAATTCAACCTGTCTGACGCCGATTTTCTCGACCGCCCAACTTTCTATAGCAGATCCCGCCACACTGGTGCAGAATCCGTCCACCGTAGTAGGATATCGTCTCAATGACGTTGGGTAAGTATGGTCTGACCGGTCTGAGTCTGCTGTGTTGTACCGTTGTCGTCCTTGCACAGGCTCCGCGCGCGGACAATTTGCCTCCACCGGGTTTGGCGACCCCCAATTTCAGCCGGGCCGTGCCGAAACCCCCTAACGTTGAACCTAAGGTTCCTCCGGGTTTTGTCGTGAGTGTGTATGCCGAGAAACTTCCCGCGGTCCGCTGGATGCAGTGGTCGCCAAGCGGGGACTTGTTTGTCTCGCAATATGAACGCAGCACGATTATGGTTCTTCGCGATACCGATGACGATGGCAAGCCGAACACGCGAAGTGTTTACGCGAACGGTACAGCGACCAGTCGCCGTGATCAGCAGGGCGATCGCGGCGCACGCCGCGGGCTTAACGCCTCACAGCCTCAGGGGCCCTCTCCTGCAGTCCCATGTGCGACCGACGTGCAGTTGCCGCCGGGTACGACGGGAATTCAGAATCCGATGGGAATGGCGTTCCATCGCAACGGCTATTTTTACGTCGCGAACACCGACAGCATCGTCCGATATAAATACACCTCCGGCGATTTGGAGGCTCAGGGGGAACCGCAGAAGCTTGTCGACCTGCCGGGGGGCGGCTTTCATGGCTGGCGGAATATCCTGTTCAACCGTAACGGGACGAAGATGTATGTGACGGTTGGCTCGTCCTCCAACAATCGCGCAGGTGAAGACTGCCGCCGCGCCGCAATTCTTGAATTCAATGCGGACGGCACCGGCGGGCGCATTTTCGCATCGGGCCTGCGCAATCCTGAAGGCCTTGCCTGGCAACCCATGACGGGTCGGCTGTGGACTGTTGTCAACGAGCGCGATCTTCTGGGCGATGATCTGGTTCCGGATTTCTTTACCTGGGTAAGAGATGGCGGCTTTTATGGATGGCCTTATTCCTACATCGGTCAAAACTATGATCCGCGCTATGTGGGGGCCCAACCGGATCTCGTTAAACGAGCGATCGTTCCGGATGTGCTGATCACAGCGCACTCCGCGCCTGTCGGATTGGCTTTCTACACCGGGGACCAGTTTCCCGCTCATTACCGCAACGGCGCCTTCATTGCCCTCCATGGATCGTGGGGACGTTCGAAGGCGAGCGGCTACAAAGTCATTTTCGTTCCGTTCACCAATGGCACTCCCGGACCGATTGAAGACTTCATGACTGGTTTTGTTCTCAGCGAAGGCGGCCGGAATTCCGACGGAACCATGGCGCCGATCATTCAGTGGGGACGTCCGACAAGTGTTCTCGTCGCGCGCGACGGTTCACTTCTGGTCAGCGATGATCAGGCCGGACGCATCTGGCAGATCCGCTATCGTGGTAATTAGGAGTTCGTAACCGCGAATTGTTTTCCTACCTTCTGCTTGCCGGTGCTGCTTTCGGGGCGGGCATCATGAACGCTGTCGCCGGCGGCGGCTCACTGTTGACCTTTCCCGCACTTGTATTCACCGGCGTACCTGCGGTCATCGCCAACGCTTCAAGCACGGTTGCTTTGTTCCCCGGCGCTCTGGCCAGCGCTTGGGGCTATCGTAAAGACTTCACCAGCTTCGAAGGCGTGTCATTTCGTTCGATCGTGCTGGTCAGCTTCATCGGAGCAACTGCGGGCGCGTTACTTCTCCTGTCGACTCCGGAGCGGACGTTCGACATTATCGTTCCGTGGCTGCTGCTCGCGGCGACTCTGGTATTCATCTTCGGTCCCCGAATCGCGCAAAGTGCGCCTCACCTGCTGCGGGTTCGTCCCTTTCCGTTTTTGGTGATGCATTTCCTGCTCGGCATCTATACCGGCTACTTTGGGGGCGCCATCGGACTGATCACGCTGGCGATGTGGAGTCTCTTCGGTCTCGCCGATGCCAGAGCCATGAACCCGAATAAGATTCTTCTCGGAGGCCTCACCAACACGGCAGCGGTGATTTGTTTTGTTGTGGCCGGAAAAGTGTGGTGGACGCCCTCCCTTGTCATGCTTGCCGGAGCCGTGACGGGTGGGTATGTCGGTGCACGCTTCGGGCGCCGACTTAATCCGCGTGTTGTGCGCTATCTGGTGATCGCGATCAGCATTGCCGCGACGATTGTGTTCTTTGTCCGCGCGACCTAGCGTGGGATACTGATGCACCCGGAGGAGCCATTCGAGTGGAGATAGCCCTGTTTTCAGCAGTTTTTGTGATTGTTGCCGGCATTGTCGGGTTCGTATTCACCCCCACTGAAGAGCAACAGCGTCCGCTTGTACCCGAGCCTGGAGCGGCCGGAAACGCTCACGACGATCACGGCCATCATCACTAGACTTTCATCAGGCGCCGTCCGATCGCCGGTTTGGCGAAGGAGTGAGGACCATGAACAGTCTCCTGATTGCGTTGTTTCTTGGTCTGTTTCCCGCGGCGCAGGCGGGCCCGACAGAACGACAACGCGTCGATAACGCTGCCGCTGACCGCGGGCGTCTCGTCTACACCCAGTACTGCATCAACTGCCATGGAAGCACCGCGAAGGGAACAGATCGTGGCCCGGATCTGATCCGGTCCTCGATTGTCCTGCGGGACCGCCTTGGAAACGGCATCGGCCCGGCCGCTCAAAAAGGGCCGGCCCACCAACCGCATCAGGGAAAGCTTACCGACGCTCAAGTTGTCGACCTCTCCCATTTTCTTCACCAGCGCGTGGAGTCTATTGCCAGCAATCGCAACCCGCGCGGCACCTTGAATGTCGTTACGGGCAATGCGGAAGCCGGACGCGCTTACTTCAACGGATCAGGCCGGTGCAGTGCGTGCCACTCACCGACCGGCGATCTTGCGGGCATTGCCACCAGAATTCCGGTTCCGGTTAATCTGCAACAGCGCTTTCTGTTTCCAAGTCTGGCGAGAGGCGGGTCCAGGCAGGTCGAAGTCACGGTGACGCCGGCGGCAGGCAAGCCGGTTTCTGGCGTTCTCGTCCGCATCGATACGTTCCATGTTTCCCTCCGTGATGCCTCCGGGGAATATCAGACGGTCCGTCGCGGTCCCAACGTCAAGGTTGAGATTCGTGATCCGCTGGCGGCGCATCACGAACTTCTTGATCGGTACACCGATGATGATATGCATAACCTTCTTGCCTACCTGGTGACACTCAAATGAGAGCCATTCGAGCCATCCTGCTCCTGATATTGTTGGCGATTTCTCTTCACGGTCAGGGAACTGTGGACTTGTCTAATTTGCTGCGGCCCACGGCGGACTCCTGGCCGATGCACAACGGGGATTATTCCGGCCGGAGGTTCAGCCCGCTAACGACCCTGAACGCCGGAAATGTAACCGGCTTGAATCTGGCCTGGGTCCATCGCGCGAACCCGGGCGCGGGACAGACGGGTGGCGGTGGCAGCGCGGCATTTCCGATCAAGTCCACGCCGGTTGTGATCAACGGCATTCTCTACGTGACGATCCCCGATCATGTCTGGGCCATCGACGCAAGAACCGGCCAGGAAATCTGGCATTCCACTTGGCGGTCGAGAGGCGGCTGGCACATCAGCAATCGCGGTGTCGCAATCCTGGGAAACACGGTCTATGTGGAGACACCGGACTGCAATCTCGTCGCGCTCAACATTCGAGATGGTCGCGAGAAGTGGCGGAGAGAGATTTGCGACCTGGAGCAGTTCTACTACGCCTCAACGGCGCCCTTGATCGTGAAGAACCACGTTATCGTTGGTGTCAGCGGCGACGACCTCGACATTCCCGGCTACCTCGAAGCGCGCGATCCGGAGACCGGTGATCTCCAGTGGCGATGGTATGCCTATCCCGAACCCGGAAGCCCTGAAGCGAAGACCTGGCCGAATGAAGAGGCGATGAAACACGGCGGGGGAATGACGTGGGGTGCCACCACCTACGACCCTGAACTGAACCTGATTTATTTCGGAACCGGTAATCCACAGCCCGTTATTAACGGGCGCAAGCGGCAGGGGGACAACCTGTACACCGAGTGCATCATCGCGCTCAATCCCGACACCGGGAAACTGGTGTGGTACTTCCAGCCGTCGCCCCACGATACCCACGATTGGGATGCCAACCAGACGCCAGTGTTGTTCGACGGACAAATCAACGGCCAGCCACGCAAGCTGATCGCACAGGCAAGCCGCAACGGCTGGTTTTTCGTGCTGGATCGTACAAATGGCAGGAACATCGTGACGACCGAATACGTCAAAACCAACTGGACGAAAGGCATCGATCCAAAGGGACAGCCTATCCCGAATCCTGCCAAGGAACCGCAGGTCGACGGCGCTCTCGTCTCACCCAACCAGGGAGGCGGAGCGAACTGGCCACCGCCGAGTTTCAGCTCCGCGACCGGCCTGTTTTACACGCACGCCACCCGCGCCTTCAGCGTGTACTACCTGTATGAGAATGAGGATGACGAGAAACCCCAGGGCTGGGGCGGCAACGATCGCGGCGGCTGGTCTGAGGCGATGCTGAGGGCCATCGATTACAGGACCGGAGCCATTCGGTGGTCGCATCCGTGGGACGGCAGCGCCAGTGTTCGCTCAGGTTTGCTGAGTACGGCCGGCAATCTGC
>DASTBJ010000202.1:0-3425 GCA_035712125.1 Terriglobia bacterium | reverse complement strand
GAGAGTGAGCGAGCCTCCGGAAAGAATAAGGGATTCCTTGCTGAGGAGGCTGCGCGCTGTCTGCGATCCCACACTGATAGTGATGATGGGATTCGCGCTTCCGCGATCGATGAGCACATCATCGGCGGCTGTGGGCACTCGAGAGACACCTAACGTATCGAGCCAGTTCGCTGCAACATCCCACGAGCCGTCACTATCCACGTTCCAGAAAATCGTCGGTGTAATGATGAGCTGTTGGGTTTCGGGCGGAGCGTTCGCGCCGTGCAACGTCTCGATGAGTTGTTCGATCTGAACGTCCGGCAGTCGCCGCACGCCCGGACGAATGCCGGAATTCATGAGACCCTCAGAGGTATGCGAGAGTCCCAGGTAGTGTCCCAGTTCGTGCGCGAGCACGGTCAGAAGATCTACACGACCGGCGGCAGGACCTTCACTCGTTGCAACGAGGTCTGCTCCGTCGGGCTGAAACTCCGTATTGTCCTCAGGCGTCTCATCGACGAACCATCCGAGGCCTGCCGCCGTGGAGTCGATGCGGATCGTATCGTCGACGGTCTCGGCAATCGTCCAACCCGGCAGGTCTTCAACTTCGACGGAAACGTTGCGTGCGGACTCCAGTCGGCGCTCGTCGACGCCGAGGTCAGCGAAGCGGACCAGAGCTTCCTCTAATAAAGGTTGGAGCTGCAGGTCGGCGACAGGAAGAACGTCTGCGTTAAGAAGGATTCGCGTTTCGAGAGTCTCGAGTCGAAAGTTCGTGGCTCTCACGTCGTGTTTCCGTCCCGACCTCAGCCAGTTCGAACACTCCCGAATCATTCTTTGAAAAACGTGCATCATGCCCGTTTGACGGAAACCTCGGCGCAGTTACGTTATTGAAGCCAAACGTTTTACGCTATGGGTCGGGCGGGAGTCAATAGGCAATACCTTAACTGAGAGAAATTGGGGACAGTGAGCTATTTCGCGTTGCGACATAGCTCTCTGTCCCCAATTTCTCTACCGGGCGGACATTGCGATGATGAACCGCTGACCGTCGGGGCTGACATCGCCGGCATTCGCGAACGGATCGGTAATCTTGAACAGCACGCGTGGTGTCCCAGCCTTGATGGCTGGCGACGTGGCGAGGTCCACGGCCATCACTTCCCTGTCGCGGGTCTGGAAAAACAACTCCTTTCCATCCTGCCTCCAGATGATGCCGTTTGCGCCGCCCTTGACGTTTGTGATCTGGACGGCGGGCCCCGCCGGACTCTCGGGACGGTTCGCATTAAATGGACGTACATACACCTGCAACGTCCGCACGTCGATCTCATTGGAGCCGTAGGCTAGGAATCGTCCATCCGGTGAGAATCGGCCGTCGACAGCGTCGAAGTCTTCGCGCAACCACTCCAGCGCTTTTCGGTCCAGTGGTTTCACCTGTGTCTGCACCGGAACGATCAGCAACACCCCGGTCGTGAACGTCAGGAACTTTCCGTCAGGTGACCAGTCGGATAATCCGATGAAGGCTCCCGGGGTGTAGCGGAACAAGAGTTCCGCACTACCGGTTCCGTCTGCGGCCTTTCGATAGATGCTCGCGTAACTATCTTTGAACTGGACGTAAGCGATGGACTTTCCGTCGCGAGACCACACCGGGTTGCCGACGCCCTGCGTTTCATTCGTCACTTCGGTCGCCTTGCTTGTAGCGACGTCGTAGACCCAGATATTGTTGATGCCGGTCTGGGGATCGTTCTTGACTGCCAAAATGCGCTTTCCGTCGGGGGAGAAGCGCACAGCCCCGTAACGACCCGGCGGCGCCACCGTTCCGGTAACCTTGCCCTCGCGATCGAGTAGGGTGAGTTGACGCAGTTGTGGCGGCGGAATGGCGATAACGAAGCGATCGGCATCGCGATTCACGCTGGCCATGTTGGGCGCGAGCGGAGTGGATTCCGGAAGACGGAACAATAGCCGCGGCTTTGCGAATTCGAAGTCGGGTGATGTCGAGAGTGAAACCGAGAGGATGCCGCGATCCGGAGCAAGGAACGAAATCTCCTTTCCGTCGCGTCGCCAGAATGCCATGCCCATCGCACCCTGTTCGGAAAGCTTCCAGACTTCCGCGGTCGTGACTGGTCCCGGAGCAGCAGCCGGATTAAACGGCCGGACGTAGAGCTCCGTCCTGCCGGTTTCGTTCGACACATAGCTGACGAATCGATTGTCCGGCGAAAGGCGCGGCCCTGTCAGTTGAGACATGCTGCGAAAGATTTCGATCGGCTTGCGTTCACCGGTACCGGCGAGAGGCAACGCGAAGATCGCGCCTCCGCCGAGGTCTGTTGAGTAATACGTGAGGTAGCGTCCGTCCATCGACCAGTCGGTCAGAACGAGAGGCGCGTTGCTCCTGTACAGCAACTCTTCGGTTCCCTGCCCGTTCGAAAGATTCTGGTAAAGCCCGAACGCCCCCTGGCGCAGTCCCACATAGGCGACACGCGAACCATCCGGAGACCATGCAGGAGATTGGGCAGATTCGCGTTCTCCGCTCACGCTGATCCGGGTCTGCCTTCCGGTTGCAATTTCGACCACCCAGAGATCATTGGCTTCTTTATCGGGGTCGACTTTGATCACGGCAAGGCGTGTGGCATCGGGAGAAAAGACCGGCTGCTGGAACAGATCCCTGGCGCCCACGGCCGTGAGCTCTTTTCCTTCCCGGTCGAACAGCGTCAACTGGCGCGCGTTCGTCTGCATGATTTGCGCAATGGCCCGCGCTCGTTCTTCAGGGTCTCTCGGCAATTGGGCCGTCGCGGAAAGGACAGTGAAAAGAACGGCACTGAGGGTGATCGCAATGCGGTATGAAGTTTTCACGCCAATCTCCTTCGCTTAGCAGTTTTGGGGGCAGGCCGAAAGCACTTTGCCATCGGGCAGCGTCATCGTGCGCAAGAGTCCGGAACGCGATCCATCTCTCGCCCGGCTCGCTTCCGCAGTGACGGTCTTATTGAGGGCGCCCTCGACATCGCCCCGGTTGATAGAGCGTTCACGGAAGAAGCTGGGCGACGGACCTTCAAGCGACCAGGTTTGTAGTTCAGGGCCATTCTTTGTCTGGACGATCAACTCGATGTGCGGATTCCGCCAGTCGATCTTGCTGAGTGTTCCTGTCATCGTGATTCGGTCGTTGAAGTCGTAAATTGCCGACATGTTGTGATGAGCCCGCACGGATACCACCGTGACCAACATGGCTGCCGCAACTAAAAGGGGGACTCGATGCCTCATAGGTGTTGCTCCTTTAGGTTCAATACGAGTAAGGGGTGCGGGAATTTCCCAGAAAATGCGTTGGACAAGGATACACCCCACCTTGCTTTTTGGGGGGAGGGAAAGGAAGAGGCGCCAGAGTTCGGAAAGGAAATCAGAATTTTGAGATTGGACGAATCCTGCATTTCAAATCCGAAATTGGAAATCTCAGATTGGACTGGGCT
>DASTBJ010000201.1:0-3118 GCA_035712125.1 Terriglobia bacterium | reverse complement strand
GGCGGCCGCCGGCATTTCCGTCGCTGAAGGCATCCGGGCGGCGTTGACTCGCCTGGATCCTAACGTGCCATTGTTTGACGCACGGACGCTGGACCTCCGACTGAACGAATCCCTGGGGTCGCGCCGGACGCCCATGATCCTGCTCCTCGGCTTCGCCGCAATCGCCGTGTTTCTGGCCGCGGTGGGTACTTACGGTGTACTGGCCTATTCGGTCGCGCAGCGGAGGCGAGAAACCGCGATCCGCCTGGCGCTGGGCAGTCGGCCCGCCGATATAGTCGCCCTGGTGCTCAAACAAGGACTCGGCATGGCTGCCATCGGCCTCGCTGCCGGCGCGGTTGGCGTTGCATTCATGGTGCGATGGATACAGTCGCTGCTTTTCGGCGTCGAACCGCTGGATCCTCTGGTCCTGGGAGTCACCGCGGCGGTCTTGAGCATCTCCGTCGTCCTGGCGTGCCTGATACCAGCCCGGCGCGCAACGCGCATCGATCCGATGAGGGCGCTGGCACAGGAATAGTTAACGTCCCTTATTCGAGGCGACCTGACCGGAGGCAGCGGTGGTTTATGCCAAACACGCTTTGGAATCGCTCGGGTCTGGCGTTGACATAAATCTGCATGATCTGGTACATAAATATGCATGAGAACCACCCTGGACATCGACGACCGTGTACTGCGCCAGGCCAAGAAGCTGGCAGCGGAAGAAGGAAAAACCCTGACGCTGATCATTGAGGAAGCGCTTCGCGAACGGCTTTTGCCCAGGACGCGCGTTCGTAAAAAGTTCAAAATCCGCCTGCTGACAAAAACCGGACGGATCATTCCCGGCACCAACCTTGCCGACCGCGATCTCCTCTACGAACGTATGGATGGCCGAGGTTGATCGCTGTCGACACAAACATCCTCGTCTATGCGCATCGCGAGGAATTGCCGCAACATCGGAGTGCGTATGCGAAGATTGTCGGTCTGGCAGAGGGAGAGGCGCCCTGGGGGATTCCCATATTCTGTCTCGGAGAATTCGTTCGCGTCATCACGCACCCGAAGCTCTTCGATCCCCCCTACACGGGCGATGAAGCCTGCGACGCTGTCGATCGCATTCTGGAGTCTCCAGGTCTTCGGATTCTCCTTCCCGGGTCGGGATACGTTTCCTTGTTCGGAGAAGCGGTTCGAGAGGCAAATGCTATCGGCAATCTTGTCTTCGACGCGCAAATCGTTGCTGTCTGCCGCGAATCGGGTGTGTCGATCCTGATAACTGAGGACAGGGATTTCGCCCGGTTTCGTGGATTCAAAACTCGTACCCTTTAGCTCTGTTCGGCAGAGTCTACTTAAAGGCAGCGTCCATGAGTCCCTGCGTTTCGGTTCCGGAACAAATCAACGGCATTATCTGGTCGAATGGAGCGAGGACCAGCGTTTGCTTCGGTACGGTCCACGGACCTGTCAGCATCTTTGGATCATAAATGGTCGCGTCGATCTCCAGCGTGTTCTTATCCACACGCCGATACCGTTCCACGATGCGAAGCGCATCGGAATGAGGAGAGACCCGGCCTTCGGCAAACATCCAGGTGTCATCGGTAAAATTCCGGGTATCCACGACGAAGGTATCCCCCTCCCAATGTCCCACAGAGTCGCCACGATATGACGGCGGGACGGTGTCGCGATGAGGACGCCCGTCGGTGGGAACGATCTTGTATCCGTGGTAGGTCTCCTGGAGCATGACCACGAATTTAGGTGTCGCTATAATCTGCCCGACAGCGCCCACGTCATACAGACTGACGTTCAGCGTGCCAAATGCAGTTGGGATGCAACGCAGTGTTGGATCGTGCTTGTCGTTGAGCTTCTTCGCCATCTCTGCCGCGGCGGGTTGATAGAGGCTCGTAAACGACGGGGCCGGCGTCCCCCGCGCACCAGCGCCTCTTGCACCGCCTCGAGCGCCGGCGCCTCTGGCGCCTCTCGCTCCGACGTCGGCGCCGCCCCACCAGACACCGGAAAGGTCTGGACGGCCATCCGGCAGGCGCGGCGTCGGCTCAGCCGGTGCGGTATTTGCAGGAGTGACCGCCTCTGCGCCGGGCGCGGCTCCTCGCTGCCGGGCCGTAAATGTGGCCGACACGAGCGGCATCAGCATCAGACCAATCAAGACTCGTCTCATAGCACGTTTCTCCTTCGATGGAACTGTCCGCCGAATCACTGCGCACCGGGCCCTTCCTGCGGCCCGAACATGCCATAGGTTTTGCCGTCGGCTGTCGTGAGAGTCACCAGCATTCCTGCGTTCTGAGAGGGATCCTTGGCGGGGCGGCCCACGATCGTCACAACGGTCCCTTGAGCGAGTTCGTTCGGCTTGTAACCATTGCGGATCATCCCGCTGGGTGTCCCGGCCTCGAAGGCCCAACGCTCCACTTTGCCGCTTGTCGCGTTCTTAACGTCCAGAAAAAACCAGGAATGCGGGTTCGTCAGACGCACGTTAACGATGGTGCCCTGCACCGTGATTGTTTTGCTCGTATCGTACGCGGCCGCAAAGGAATGATGTGCCCAGACGGGCGCCCCGATGCTCATAAGGATCAGACCGCACGCCAGAGCGGCGTAAACTTTACTCTTCATAAGATGACCTCCCTGAACGCATCAACAAAAACGCTAGCTCATTCTCCGTCAACCCGGGAAAGGGTGCAAATCGGTCAGTGGGACGAAATCAGCGTGCGAACGGCTGGCGGTTGATGACACCCGATCCTTCTCTTACCGTGATGATCTGGTTTGCCTGGACATTCTCGATCGTTTCAACCGTTCCGCTGGGCCATCGGATCTCGAGACGGTCCGCTCGCTGTGACTCGCCGAGCCCAAAATGAACGCGAAGGTCGTTCTGCGCGAGATAACTCGAGCCCGCTTTGATATCCCGGCGAAGGGTTTTATTCCCCAGGAAGAGTCGCAAGCGAGCGCCGATGCCGTCGCGATTGCTCGTAGTGCCGATCGTACGCACGAGGATCGAGTTGTTGCGATTGCCCCCGACGTTCTGCAGCAGATCCGCGGTTGCCCCGACGTTTGAAACGACAATATCCTGATCGCCGTCGTTATCGAGATCTCCTGTCGCGAGCGCCCGGCTCGGCTTTTTGAGAGCAAATCCGGGTCCGGACGTGGG
>DASTBJ010000200.1:0-6689 GCA_035712125.1 Terriglobia bacterium | reverse complement strand
ATTCGTTTCCTTATGCCAAGGACCCGATCGCCGGAATTCAGCCGATTGCTCAGATGCTGGAGCTGCTGGATCGGCCGGCGCCGACTCCCGTTCCGGCCGCCACGGATCCCGATCAGGTTGCGCCGATCAAGACTCCCGCCGCCTTCGTTTTCGAAATGATGGAGAAGGCCCGGGCCGGCGCTTCGATGCACGAAATCCTGGGGTATCCAGTGACACCCGCCGCTGCGGGCGGGGCTCTGACGCACATTCCGGTTCCGCTTTCGATTGCCGGAGCGACGCCAGGGGCTTTGCAGCAGTTTGGCCCATTCTTCGGTTCATTTGGTTTCGCTGTTGTGCAGTCCGGCGCGTCCGGAGGAGCGATGAACCTTCCTTCGACGCCTTCCCGGCGGCTGGAGCCCGGTGCCGCCGTAAATGCCCAGCTGGTGCGAGGTGATCTGGATGTCAGCGCCAACGGCACCGTGACGTATGTCGATGGCGATAAGGTCTATGCGTTTGGGCATCCGTTCCTCTCCGCAGGGCCGCTGAATCTGCCGATGTCCAGCGCCTACGTCATCTCTTCGATCGCGAAGCTGGATAGTTCGTCGAAGGTCGCCGTTCCCGTGGACGTTGTCGGCGCATTTCGACAGGATCGCGCCACAGGGATATTCGGCAGCATGGCCGATAAACCCACAATGATTCCGATGGCCGTGCGGGTGAAATCCAGCAACGGTGTCACGACGCCCTACCGCTTTGAAGTGGTCAACGACCGCTACCTGACGCCTCTTCTCGCAAGCCTTACCATGATTAATGCCGTTGGCGCGAGCGAGCGAGGTCTTGGGGAAATCACGATGAGTGTCACCGGGAAGATTCAGCTCAAGGGGAGCGATCCCGTGAACATTTCCAATATTTCCACGGGCGATGGCAATGGTCCGACAATGGCGACCGTCGCCGCTGTATCGCCGATTCAGTACCTGCTGACTTCGGGATTTGATGGCGCGCTGATCGAGGGTGTTGATCTGGACATTACAACGACCGATCGCAAGACCAGCGCAACCCTCGAGCGGATCTCCGTGAACAAAGACGAGGTTCGTCCCGGCGACACCATCACCATGTCCGCGCAACTTCGGGGTGCGCGCGGCGAAATCATGATTGAGCAATATCCTGTCGCCATTCCGGCCGGGCTCCCTGCTGGAAAAATCCAGATGATGGTGGGTGACGGGGGTACGGTCACAGCCTCAGAACTGCGTCGCGGGGCTACCGGAGCGCCTCCGGGTTTAGCTGCTGCGGTCCGTGAATTGAATAAGCTGAGGCGAAACGATCGACTGTACGTGAAGATCACAAACAACCAGCCGGGCGTCGTCATTGGTGGGGAAGAAATGCCGTCACTTCCTCCGTCCATGATCGCCCTCCTCGACACCAGCCGAACGTCCAGCAGAGCGGTCGCTCCGCTGACAAACTCAACGGTTGTGGAGTACGAACTCCCCCCGTCCAGATATGTCTTGCAGGGACAGCGCTCGCTCACGCTGACGGTAAAACCGTGATGAAAAAAAGCGCCTGGCTGCTGCTGTTTCTGCTCGTTACGCCGATCTTTGCGGTTTCGCCGATCCTCTGGGAGACGCGCACGTACGACGACTTCCGTAAAGGCACGCTGAACAATCTGTCCCTCACAAGCGATGACCGCCTTGTTCTGGCGCCGCGCTTCGACACCGTTTTCAATTCTGAACAGCCCTTCATTTGGGCAACTGCAGCAGATTCCAAAGGTAATGTCTATCTGGGCACAGGACACGACGGAAAGGTCTACAGGGTGGATCCATCCGGCAAGGGCGAGTCTATTGCCGATCTTGCGGAATTGGATGTTTTTGCGATTACCGTCGATGCGAAAGATGTCGTGTACGCGGCGACGTCCCCGAACGGGAAGGTTTACAGGATTGAGCCGGGTGTACAACCCCAGACTTTCTTCGATCCGGAAGACAAATATATCTGGTCGCTTGCTTTCGACCGGCAGGGACGTTTGATTGTCGCTACAGGCGATAAGGGCGTGATCTATAGAGTTGGTCCAGACGGTAAAGGACAGGTTTTCTACGATACCGATGAGACCCATGTCATCTCGCTGGCCGTGGATCGCGAAGGCAACATCATTGCCGGTGGCGATCCCAAGGGTTATCTCTACCGTATCGCGCCGGATGGAAAGGCATTCGTGCTGTACGACTCGGGTATGCGAGAGGTTCACGCCGTAACGGTTGCACCTGACGGGACGATTTATGCCGCGGTGGTCAGCGCTCGCCCGGGGTTGTCTTCCTCTTCCGTGCCGATCCTCGTGCCCGATGCCGCTCCGCGGGACGGAACAGTGACAATAACCGTAGGTGGAAGTAATAATGCCGCCGCAGCGCAGGCAGTTGAAGTCACCGCGAGCGCAGGCGACTCTCCACCCGCTTCGACAGTCTCTCCATCGACGTCATCCCGCGCGAATTCGGACTCGGCAACCCAGAGTGCGATCCTGGAAGTTCTGCCCGATGGCGTGGTGAATACGATCTGGAGATCGTCTTCAGAAATGGTGTTTGCGCTGCTTCCTCGCGGCGACCGTTTGCTGTTCTCGACAGGGTCGAAGGGACGCATCTATTCATTTCAGAAACCGCGCTTTACAACCCTGTTGGTGGAATCCAGCGAAGAGCAGACGACGGCGCTCCTGCAGGTTGCCAATCGCGTCTATGCGACTTCGTCGAATGTCGGGAAGCTTTTCAGTCTGAGTGATGCACTCGCGGCTTCGGGTACGTACGAATCCAGCGTCAGAGATACGGAGGCAATCTCCACCTGGGGCAAAGCCACCTGGAAATCAGACACACAGAATCAGATCCAGGTTTCCACGCGCAGTGGCAATACGGGCTCGCCGGACAAAACCTGGTCGGATTGGGAGCGGGTCGACGGGGATGGCGCGATCAGCAGTCCGAAAGCGCGTTTTATCCAGTGGAGGGCTGTGCTGCGCGCGGAGTCGGGCAGGGCCCCGTCGCTCAATGCCTTGACGGTGCCGTATATGCAGCAAAATTTCCGTCCGGAGGTCACCACACTCGACGTACTGCCGTTTGGCGTCAGTCTTATCAAGCAGCAGCCGATGACGTCGACCGGGGCGCCGGCGGGGCCTCAGGATGCCGCCACCACCCGTGCCACTGCTCGCGCCGGCTTGCCCGGAATCATCAAAGTGCCTCCGCGCCGTACTTTGCAAAAGGGAGCGCAGTCGTTTCAGTGGGTCGCCGTCGATAAGAACGAGGACGCGCTTCAATATGATCTGTACTACCGCGCCGACGGGGCAGCGAACTGGGTTCTCCTGAAAAAGAACGTCGAGGACAGTTTTTATACGATCAACTCCGACACGCTGCCCGATGGGAATTACGTCGTCCGCCTGGTGGCGAGCGACGGCCTCTCCAATCCACCCGAAACTGCTCTCGCCGGGGAGCGCGAAAGCCGGGTGTTTCTGGTCGATAACACCTCCCCCGAAGTTACGGTCCGTCAGGACGGATTGAGCGGCGGCCGCGTCCGTATTGCTATCGAGGCAGCGGACTTAACGTCTACATTAAGTCAGGCTGAGATTTCTGTGGATGCGGGGGAGTTTAGGACTATATTTCCACGAGACGGGATAACCGATTCCAAACGTGAAACGTTTTTATGGCAGTCGGATATGCTTACCCCTGGTGAACACGTGATCACGTGTCGTGTTTACGATCAGAACGACAACGTGGGCCTGTCAAAGTTGATCGTCAGGGTTCAATGATGAAGATAAGGAATTCTATCGCTTCGATCGTAGTACTGCTGACGGCCGCGACACTGGCTTCGGCTCAGAGGCGGCCGGCCGCCGCCGCAGATCCGACGGAGAGACCGCGGATCGACGTCGAGTCGTACAACATCGACATCACCATGATGCCCACAGAGCACATGCTCAAAGGGACCGCCGAGGTGAAGTTCCGGCAAATCGAACGGACTTCGTACCTGACCTTTGATCTCGATAGCCGCCTCCGCGTTGCAAAAGTCACGCTTGACGGGAATGAGGCCAGGTTTCGTCAATACGATCTCGATTCAACAATCGAAATCAGCACAGCAAACGGACAACTTTCCGAGATTTCGACCCTGGTCGTGGAATACGAAGGCTTCCTCGATCCACCTACCGGCAGCAAGCGTGCGGCGGCTCTGGCCAGCATTTCGGAAAACGGCGCATACCTCCTCTATGAATCCAAGTGGTTCCCGACGAACGGGCTTTACAAGGACAAGGCAGCCGCCTCGCTGACCGTGCGGGTGCCGGCCGACTGGACAACACTGACCGATCTGCCGGGTTCGGGAGGGAAGTTCACCAGCACGGTGCCTTCTTACTGGGGTCTTGTCGCGGCGGGGAAGTACACAACGACCTCAGTCAAGACCGATCGCGGAGAGGTTAACATCCACACGTTGAAGGCAAAGGCGGACGATGCGAATCCGCTCGTTCAGAGCGCCGCGAAGACTCTTGATTTCTACTTCAATACTTTCGGACCGCTCGCGCAGAACAGGTTTCACATTATCGAAGCGCCGGATGCGAACTGGCCCTCGCGCTGGGGCGTGGGCGCCATGCTCTTGTCCAACGGACAGTTCCGTCCCGACTTCGACCAGCCCGCGCTTGCTATTGCGTTAGCTCATCAATGGTTCCCATTGAAGTTTGCCGTTGCGGATTCCGCGCGAGACGCCTGGCTGGCCGACGGGTTCTCGACATTCGCCAGTCTGCTGTATGCCGAGAAGAACCTGTCGCCCGCTGCCGCACAGGAGCAGATCGACAAGGCCCATGTGAAAGCTCTCGCTGCCGAAGAAGTGATCTCGGTTCTTGAGGCGGGGAAGCTGGATCGGGAATCTCCTGATTACCGCGCACTCGTGCAGTACAAAGGCGCGTACGTCCTGCGGATGCTTCATTGGGTGCTCGGAGACGAGAAGTTTCAGACGTTCCTGACGCGCTACGCAGAGCGCTTTCAAAACACTCCGGCCACTACGGACGCCGTCAAGAAGCTGGCGACGGAGGTCAACGGCGACGATCTCGATTACTTCTTCGAGCAGTGGCTTGTGGATACCGGCGTTCCTGAGATGACGTTCACCACGCTGACATACCGCGTCCGGAACGGATATCGCATCAACGGCGACATCAAGCAGGATCTCGACCTCTTCCGCATGCCTGTCGAGATCGAAGTTGAGACCGACGGCGAACCGGAATATGAGCGCATCGAGGTGGCAAGGCAATCGAGCGAGATCAATATCGAGACAAGCCGGAAACCGAAGAAGATCAATATCGATCCGCGGAAGAAGGTTCTGCGCCTGTCGCCCGACATCCGCGTTGCCGTCAGCATAAACCGGGGCGAGGAATTCATGAACGAGGGCCGGTTCAACGACGCCATGGATCAGTTTCAGGACGCCATCGATCTGACCCCCAACAGTTCACTGGCTCTGTTCAGAATGGGCGAGGCAATGTTCGAATTGAACAATCTCACGCCCGCGGCTCAGAATTTCCGTAATGCCGTCGCCGGTGATCTGAAGCCAAAATGGGTGGAAGTCTGGTCGTATATCAACCTGGGAAAGATCTATGACTCACGCGGCGATCACGAACGCGCAATCTCGGAATATCAGAAGGCCATCAGTACCGGGGATGATGCGTACGGGGCCCAGGCGTACGCGCAGAGATACATCAGCCAGCCCTTCAAGCCTGGCCCGCGAAATTAAAATCGGGGTCAGGCTAGTCTGACCAAGTCTGACCCCGATTTTACGCCAGATACTTTCGTAGAAAAGCGAGGGCCTTCGCCCATGCATCCTTCGCATCAGCTTCTCTGTAGACTTCCTTCCTCGTGTCGTTGAAGAAGGCGTGATCCGCGTCGGGATATCGAACCACACCCCCGGCGCGGCCTGTGCGTTTGAGGAACTGTTCCAGTCTGTCGACGTCCGCGGCGGGCAGGTGGTGATCCTTTTCTCCAAAGAAATACAAGACAGGCGCTTTAAGGTTTTCGAGCACGGAGTCCGGTGGGATACGGCCGTAAAAGGGGGTCGCTACACGAATGTCCCGACTGTGACACGCGAGGTTCAGCGCCAAAAAACCGCCCATGCAGAAGCCGATGACGCCGATCTTCTCCTTGACGACATTCGGTGTGCCTTTCAGATAGTCCACAGCTCCGATCAGCTTCTGTAAGGCTGCAGTCTGATCCATGGACATCAGCCACTGTCGCGCCTCAGTCGGATCGGTCGTCACCTTCCCGTCGTACATGTCCGGAGCCAGCGCGACGAATCCTTCGGCCGCGAGTCGCTGGGTGACGTCTTTGATGTGAGTGTTCAAGCCCCAGAATTCCTGGAGCACAATCAACCCCGGCTGGCCGAGCTCGTCTTCAGACCATGCAAGAAAGCCCGTTGCGTCTGAATCGCCAGCACGGAAACGAATGCTGGTAGTCGAGATGTTCGCCATAAGTCGCGGATTGTAACTGTTATACTTTCCACATGACAAAGGAAGAGTTGTTCGAGAAGGCTGTGGATGCTTTCGGTGAAGGCAACCTCGAAGAGTCCGTCAAAACCTACCGTCAGGCGCTTGAAATCGATCCCAGGTATCAGGACGCTTTGCATGGTCTCGCGAGAGCGCTGCTGGATCAGGGCCGGCTGCCGGAAGCTGAAGAAACTGCCAAACGCCTCATTGAAATTGACAACGATGACGTCCTCGCTCATAC
>DASTBJ010000199.1:0-3506 GCA_035712125.1 Terriglobia bacterium | reverse complement strand
TCCGCGCTTCACTGTTGGAGTGAGAGCCCAAAGGAGAGCCGTCGTCGAAGAAGCCGCGCAGGTACCAGTCTCCGTCCCAGCCGGACTGATTGACGGCGGTCGACAGGTCTGCCGCGCGTTTCTTCCAGGTTTCAGCCAGGTCCGGTTGTGTGTCCCTGACAATGGCAACCCAGCGGTTCAGGACGTCCATCATGAACCACGCGAGCCATACGCTCTCGCCCTTGCCCTGTACGCCAATCAGGTTCATGCCGTCATTCCAGTCTCCACTGCCGATAAGAGGAAGGCCGTGAACGCCAAACCGGCTGGCGTGTTCAATGGCGCGAACACAATGTTCGCGTAACGAGGCCTGGAAGTCGGAAGCGACAGACTCGAACATTCGCTCCGATTCATCCGGCTGCAGCAGTGGTCCATCAAGAAAAGGAACCTCGACATCGAGGATGGGGGTGTCCTCCGTGATTTCCAGGTAACGCGACACCGCCCAGGGCAGCCATAGCAGATCATCAGAACACCGTGTGCGTACACCCAGACCGAGATCCTGATGCCACCAGTGCTGCACATCCCCCTGCTCGAACTGATGTGCTGCGGCTCTCAGGATGTGCTCGCGGGTCACGTCAGGAGACGCATAGACCAGCGCCAGACAATCCTGCAACTGATCGCGGAAGCCCAGCGCGCCACTGGACTGATACACGGCCGAACGCCCCCATATCCGGCAGCTCAGTGTCTGGTAAAGAAGCCAGCGGTTGAGCAGGAAGTCCACTGTTGGTAACGGGGAGCGTACCTGGAGCGTCCCGAGCAAACGGTCCCAACCGTCGATGACCGCGCGCAGTTCCTTCTTCACGGTATCGATGTTTCGGTAACGTTCAATGACTCTCGATGCATTTTCACTAGACGGCGCCTGCCCGAGCATGAACACCACGTCGCGTTCCTCACCGGCAAGAATGCTCACTGTGGTTTGTAGCACCCCGCAGGGATCCAACCCGGAACCGCACTGATTGTCGAGGTGTGCCTGGTTCAGGCTGTCGGGATGGTCGAGGGATCCATCTCTGCCAAAGAATGAAATGCGATTCCCGCAATACGATGCTGCCTGCGGCTCGGACGCAAGGAAAGCCACACTGCCGGCAAAGGCTCCTGTCCAGGCTTGTTGGGCCAGCACGGCGCTGTAATCAGGATCGAACGTGGTCGAAACATGCGCCTGTTGCTGTTCTCTGGAGGTACCGAGAACCCAGTCCACGAAGATCGTGACAGAAAGCAGGCGCGATCGCTTCGATTCGTTTCGCAGGCGAAGGTGGTAGATCTTCACAGGGTCGGAACGCGGAACAAACACCGTAAGGTCCTGAACGATGCCTTCCTTGTTGTGCTCGTAACGTGTGTAGCCCTGTCCGTGCCGTATGCGATACGGGGAAGAATCCCGCAGGGGCAACGGGGTTGGCGAAAACAGCCGGGCTGTTTGTTCGTCACGCACGTAGATCGCTTCGGATTGTGGGTCGGAAACCGGATCGTTGTGCCACGGGGTCAGGCGGTTGGTCTGACTGTTCCCTCGCCACGTAAATCCCAATCCACCTTCTGTGACGACGGTCCCGAAGGTTTCATTCGCGATGACGTTCGCCCAGGGCGCGGGAGTACGCACGCGGGGTCCGAGTTCGATGACGTATTCGCGGCCATCCTCGGTGAAACCTCCTGTTCCATTCGAATGGAGCAGGCTGACGAGCCCGAGCGGAATCGTATCGAATTGTGAGCTTTCCAGTGATGGTATCAGCGGGGCGATAACAGGTTGATCTGCGGCCGCCAGCAGCTGTTGCTGCAGCGGACCGCGATGGCCGCTCAAGGTTACGCCCGCACTGAGCAGCAACGTACGATCTTCGATTGGCAAGACGTTCCAGTCCAGAAGAAAGACTTCGCCACGGCCTCCACCCTGATCGCCGGCGTGCGCGTGAACCAGACGTGTCAGCGTCTTTTGCAGAGGAGCGTCGTAACTCGTGGCCTCGCGGTTGACAATGATAAGGTCCGCCTCGAATCCTCTCATCCGCCAGAAGGACTGAGCCAGCATCGACTGTCGGATCAGTTCAAGGCCCTGTGCATCGGCGATGGTGACGACCAGCATGGGACGATCGCCGGATATACCGTACCTCCACAACTCCCTCTGGCCGCGCTGCGACGGCGGCCGGGTGCCTGTGCCACGCAGTCTTGGGTTCGGATAAAGCAGATGACTGGCGAGTTCCTGATACAGATTCGCCGCTTGCGGCGAGATGCGGAGATGCCGGAACTCGAGTTGGGCGCGGTTCCATGCCATTTCGAACGACCGGGCCGCAGAATGGGGCTGTTCAAACTCCTCGATTAACGTGACCAATTCCTTGCGTGAAGATGCCGCCATCAACGCGAAAGAGACGTGCTGCTGCTCGCGAGGTTCAAGAGCAAGACGAGCACGAAAACTGAAAATCGGGTCGAGGACCGCACCAGTGGTTCCCTTCAGCGGTTCCTTCAGTCCCTCCGCAGTAGTAAAGCTGTTCATGCGTCCGAGGTACACGCGGCGATCGGTCTCGTATTCAAACGTGCCCTTCACGCCTAACATCACACACGCGACCCAAATGGACGGGTCTTCGGGCGAACGCTGCCTGCGATGCGCGATGAGCGCGTTGCCGAAAGCTTCCGTCTCAACAAAGAGTCTCGAAAAGACCGGATGCGCCATATCCGACGCGTGAGGAGCGAGCGCGAGTTCCAGATACGAAGAGATTTCGATGTACCGCGTTCGAAGAGACCTGTTGTTGATGGTCACGCGCCGAAGTTCGGCATCGCTGGCCGTGACGGCAACCTCGAGTTTTGTCTCGACGTCCTGAACGCGCCTCACAAACGTTGCGCGATCTGCGGAGAAGGCGACAGATCCCTCGCCGATCTCTCCAAACGGACGGGCTGTCGGCGACCACGTCACGCCGGACCGCTGGTCGCGAAGCCATATGAAGCTGCCCCACGGATCCAGGGCGGTGTCCGATCGCCACCGGGTAATATCAAACCCCTTCCAGCGGCTATAACCCGTTCCGTTGTTCGTAATCATCAGGCTGTAGCGACCGTTCGAGCTGAGTTGAACATGCGGAAGGCGGGTCTTCTCGGTCCACACACGATCCTGTACCTGAGTCACTTCTGGAACGACGGCAGGCCGCGCGACTTCTTCGCGCTCGACACGTGTGATCGGCACCCGCTCGAACAACAAGGATTCAACCGCACGAATTCTGGGATCCGAATGGAAGCGGCGTTGCACACTGTGGTCGCGCAGGACGTTGTTGAGGGCGAGCAGGGACATACCCTGGTGGTGCGCCATGTACGCAAAGATCACAATGCCCGGCTGCGCATCCTTCTTCTCAGGTCGCGTGTAATCGACCGCCTCATAGAAGCCCATTGGACCTGCCAGGCCTATCGCCTCCAGATGATTCAGATTGCGCATGGCGTCCTCCGGCGCGACCATCAACGCCATCACGGTCGAGTAAGGCGACACCACGGGGCCGGGATCGACA